>DASSAH010000031.1:0-8840 GCA_035685585.1 Coriobacteriia bacterium | reverse complement strand
GGTCGAGTACTACTGCAAACTTCCGGAGGACATCGGCGAGCGGGACATCCTCATCGTCGACCCGATGCTCGCGACCGGCGGTTCGGCCGCAGCGGCGGTGCGCTTCCTTCGGCAGCGGGGAGCTCGTTCGATAAGTCTGCTGGTCATCATCGCGGCACCGGAGGGTATCGAGGAGGTCGTCAAGAGCTGCGAGGGCGTGCGCATCTTCACGTGCTGCGTGGACAGTCACCTCAACGACCACGGCTACATCGTCCCCGGCCTGGGGGACGCTGGCGACCGCCTGTACGGCACCAAGTGACGGAGGGCGCGCGACCGATGGGCCGCCCATCGTGGGACGAGTACTTCATGAGCATCGCCGAGCAGGTGGCCGGGCGCTCGACATGCATCCGGCGCCAGACCGGCGCGATCCTCGTCAAGGACAAGCGCATCCTCGCGACCGGCTACAACGGGACCCCGGCCGGGCTGGCGCACTGCGAAGACGTGGGCTGTCTGCGCGAGCGGCGCAACGTCGCCTCAGGGCGCAACCACGAGCTGTGCCGCGGCATCCATGCCGAGCAGAACGCCGTCATCCAGGCGGCCAGGCACGGTGTCGTCATCAACGGGGCAACGGTCTACAGCACGCACGAACCGTGCTCGCTGTGCTCGAAGATCCTCATCAACGCGGGTGTCTGTGGAATCGTCTTCCGCGACCCGTATCCCGATCCGCTCTCCGAGGAGCTGCGTGCCGAGGCCGGCATCCCGTCACGCAGCATCGGGAGTGATGACGTCCGGTGAGCCCTGCGCAACTCGCGATGCTCATAGGAGCGGCAGCGGTGGTGACGTTCGCGCTGACGCCGTTCGTCCGGCGCTTCTCGCTGGGCGCCGGAGTCGTGGACCGGCCGGAAGACCGCAAGGTGCACACGAGCGAGGTCCCCCGGCTCGGCGGGGTCGCCATCGCGGGAGGACTGTTCGCCGCGGCGGCGCTGCAGGTCGCGGGAGAAGTGCTGCTCGGATGGAGGCCGGCGCTCACCGCGGGAGGACCGCAGGTGATCGGGTGTCTGGCTGGTATGGCGGTCGTCTTCGTGACGGGGCTCGTCGACGACGTGCGGGGACTGAGTCCGGGCCAGAAGCTGGTTGGACAGATCGCCGCCGCGGCGGTGGTGATCGCGTCCGGGGTGCGCATCGACTTCGTCGGCAACCCGTTCGGGGGGCTCCTGATGCTGGGGCTGCTGAGCATTCCCGTGACCGCCGTCTACATCGTCGCCTTCACGAATGTCGTCAACCTGATCGACGGACTCGACGGACTCGCCGCGGGCGTGAGTGCGATCGGCGCGGTCACCATGCTCGTGCTCGCCCTGCAGGGCAACCAGTTCGCGGCGGCGGCGCTCGCGGCGGCACTCATCGGCGCGTGCCTTGGGTTCCTGCGCTACAACTTCCACCCCGCGAGCATCTTCATGGGGGACTCAGGTTCGATGCTCCTCGGTTTCACGCTCGCCGCGATCTCGCTCCTGGGCGTCATGAAGTCGGTGGCGGCGATCGCGCTGCTCGTGCCGCTCCTCATCCTCGGGGTACCGATCTTTGACACGGCCAGCGCGATCATCAGGCGGGTGCGTCACAAGCGGCCGATCCAGGAGGCTGACCGGGGACACATCCATCACCGGCTGTTGGGGCGAGGCTTCGACCAGCGGCAAACGGTGCTCATCATCTACGTGTGGTCGGTGGCGCTCGGCGTTGGGGCGTACGCGATGCGATGGGCCGCGACTCCCGTGAAGCTCCTGACCTTCGCCGTGCTGGCCGGCCTCTCGGTGTTCATGGCGTACTGGCTCGGTCTGTTCGAGGTGGCTCATCACCATGCCGATGAGCGCGAGCAGGACGAGGAGCATGGCTGAGAGGTGTCTACGGCAGCCGGGTGGAGAGATGCCGACGAGATTGCCGCCCTGTCGCCGGAGCACGCCCGCACGTTGTCCGCGTCCGGCCGTTCCTGTACGATGGGCACGCTTTCCGGAGACTCCGTCGGACAGGCGGCTGGACGGTCGGCGCACGCGGGTGCTCACGGGCCTCGCGCTCCGCGCCGCGAAGCGGCCTCAGGTACGGCCCCCGCAAGGCGTGTCGCGCAACGAGTACTACCGGAGGGGGTCCCTCGCTGTCTCCCGCGCTCGTCGATAGCATCACCGCGCTGTTCAGCCATCCGGCCGTAGCGGCGCTGCTCGGCCTGTTGGTCGGCGTCGGCCTCTTGCTGGCGTCGCGGGCGAGCTTCCGCGCGTTCACACCCGAGTCCGTGGAGACCGGACTCGCTCTTGTCGCCGTGTCGCTGTTCGTGAGGATGGTGCTTGCGGCTGGGGCGCTGCTCGCCTACCATCGGCTCGTCCCGGACGGATTCGCGCCGTTCGCCGTCGCGCTGGCGAGCGGCTTTCTGGTGATGTACGCGGTCGAACTGGTCCGCTACGGCAAGGTGTTCGCTCGGCCCAGGTGAAGGAGGAAGGAGCCGCGTGGAAGGGTTCGAGGAGAAGCTCGCGTCGAAGCTCCAACACTACTCGGTTCTGCCGTTCAATACCGCCGACGGCGCGGTCGGTGCGACCGACGCATTCATTCTCACCAACTACACGTTCTTCGTCATACTTGCGTTCGTCGCCACGCTGGCGTTCATGCTCGTGGCGGCGAGGCGGGTCGGGATGGTGCCGCAGGGCGTCGGGAATGTCGCGGAGGCCGGGTACGAGTTCATCAGGAACCTCTGTATCGACAACATGGGGAGGGAGGGGCTGAAGTACGCGCCCTTCATCGGGACGCTGTTCTTCTTCATCCTCTTCAACAACGTGATCGGGCTCATCCCCGGCGCGCTGCCCGGCACCGGGTCCATCGGGGTGACCGCGGCGTGGGCGGTGATGGTCTTCATCGTCTACAACACCATCGGCTTCAAGAAGAACGGGTTCATCGGCTATATGAAGAGTCTCGTTCCGAGCGGCGTGCGAGAGCTGGAACCAGGACTGCGCTTCACGCTCGGTCCGTTCATCTTCATCCTTGAACTCGTCGGACACTTCCTTCGGCCGTTCACGCTGGCGATTCGTCTGTACGCCAACATGTTCGCCGGCGGCATCATCTTGAGCATCTTCGGCATCTTCATGATCCTCGGGGTCCAGCAGCTCGGAGCGCTCGGCGTGACGATGACAGGCTTTGGGTTCGTGATGCTCGTCATCATGTACGCCTTCAAAGTACTCGTGGCGTTCATCCAGGCGTACGTCTTCGCGATTCTCACGTGTGTCTACATCGGCGGTGCGCTCCACGCCTCCGAGCACTAGCACAGGGTTTCTGACCGGCGATGCGCCGGTGGGTCAGCGGTTCGGACAGGGGCCCTCGAGGGCCTCGGAATGAAGGAGGATCACTGGTGGAAGGTTCCGTCAACGTACTGGCCGCAGGTATCACGTACGGCTTGGCCGCGTTCGGCCCGGGTCTGGCCGTCGGCATCATCGGCGCCAAGGCGGTCGAGGCCATGGCCCGCCAGCCCGAGATCGCCGGGAAGATCCAGACCACGATGTTCATCGCGATCGCGTTTGCCGAGGCGCTCGCGCTCCTCGGGTTCGTCCTCGCACTGATCCTGAGCGCATAGGCCCGCGCCGCCATGAGTTGGAGGTAGGAGAGCGATGTTTGTAGGAGTCGCCTACGCGGCGGAAGGGGGCGGGTCGCCGATTTCGGTCGTTCCGTCACTCGCGGACATCTGGCCTTCCATCGTCGCGTTCCTCGTGTTGTTCTTCCTGTTGAAGAAGTTCGCGTTCGGCCCCATCGGCAACGTGCTCGACAAGCGAGCGGCGACGATTCGGGAGTCGCTCGAGAAGGCCGAGCAGACCCAGGTCGACGCCGAGCGGATGCTCGAAGAGTACAAGGCGCAGATGGCCGAGGCGCGTGGCGAGGCCGGCAAGGTCATCGAACAGGGGCGCAAGGTCGCCGAGTCGATGAAGACCGAGATCGTCGCGCAAGCCACCAAGGAAGCTGAGCAGCTGATCGCCCGGGCGCACGAGGCCATCGAGGCCGAGAAGCAAGCCGCGGTCGCTGAGCTGCAGGCGTCGGTGGCCGACCTCTCGGTCGCGGTCGCCGGCAAGCTGATCGGCGAGACGCTCTCGCCGGCCCAGCATGCGCAGCTCATCGAGAAGTACGTCGCCGAGGTGGGGAACCTCAATGACAACTAGCGAGATCGCGCGGACCTACGCACGGGTCCTCTACGACCTCGCATCCGTCGCCGACGCCGTGGACGCGGCCGACGAGGGCGTGCGCGCCGCCGCTGACGCGGTCCGCTCGCACGTCGACCTGCGCATGGCGCTCACGGATCCCGGCATCCCGTCCGACAAGAAGCGCGCCGTCGTGCGCGAGGTGTTCGGCGAGGCCGCGACTCCAGAGGTCGTGTCCGTCGTGACGTTGGCCGTGGATCGAGGTCACACCCGTCTGCTCGACGACGTCGCCCGCATCTTCAGCGACATCGCCGAGAAGGAACGCGGCATCGTCGCCGCTGAGGTCACGACGGCGATCCCGCTCGATGACGGCTTGCGCTCGTCGATCAAGGAGAAGCTCGTCGCCGCGCTCGGCAGACCCGTGTCGCTGCATGAGCGGGTCGACGCGTCGATCGTGGGCGGCATCATCATCACGGTCGGCGGACGGGTGCTCGACGGGAGTTTGTCCTCTCAGCTCGAGGCGATACGTGCCGGCCTGTCTACAGCACCGCAGGGAGGTGAGGCGTAGGTGGCCGAGATCACCGCACGCGCCATCAGCGAGATACTCAGCGCGCAGCTCGAGCGCTTCGAGGCCGAGATTGACGTCCGGGAGGTCGGTACCGTCCGGCAGATCGGCGACGGTGTCGCGCGTGTCGACGGGCTGCGCGGCGCGATGGCTGGCGAGCTGCTCGAGTTCGTCGGCGAGAGCGGCGAAATCGTCTACGGCATGGCTCTGAACCTCGACGAGAACGAGGTCGGCGCGGTGCTGATGGGCGATGTGACCATCATCAAGGCGAACGACCACGTGCGCACCACCGGTCGCACGGTCGAGGTGCCCTCCGGCCGGGCTCTGCTCGGACGGATCGTCAGTCCGCTGGGCGAGCCGCTGGACGGCAAGGGTCCAATCTCGGCCGAAGGCTACCGTCCGGTCGAGTTCCGCGCCCCGGGTGTCATCGAGCGCAAGCCGGTCCACGAACCGCTGCAGACCGGCATCATGGCCATCGACTCGATGATCCCGATCGGCCGCGGCCAGCGCGAGCTCATCATCGGCGACCGCCAGACGGGCAAGACCGCGGTCGCGCTGGACACGATCATCAACCAGAAGGGCACCGGCGTCATCTGCGTGTACGTAGCGGTCGGCCAGAAGGCGTCCACGGTGGCCTCCGTCGTCCAGACGCTGGAGAGCCACGGCGCGATGGAATACACCATCGTGGTCTCTGCGGCCGCCTCCGAGCCGGCGCCTCTCCAGTACATCGCGCCGCTCGCGGGCTGCGCGATGGGCGAGCACTTCGTGTACACGGGCGAGGACGGCGCGCCGGCCGGCAAGGACAACCCCGGTCGGCACGTGCTCTGCATCTACGACGACCTCTCCAAGCAGGCGGTCGCGTACCGCCAGATGTCGCTTACGCTCCGCCGTCCTCCGGGCCGCGAAGCGTACCCCGGCGACGTGTTCTACCTGCACAGCCGGCTGCTCGAGCGCGCCGTCAAGCTGTCCGACGACAACGGTGCGGGATCGCTCACGGCCCTCCCGGTCATCGAAACGCAAGCAGGTGACGTCTCGGCGTACATCCCGACCAACGTCATCTCAATCACCGACGGTCAGATATTCCTGCAGACCGACCTCTTCTACCAGGGCGTTCGCCCCGCCATCAACGTCGGCATCTCAGTCTCTCGTGTCGGCGGGAGCGCGCAGATCAAGGCGATGAAGCAGGTTGCCGGCTCGCTGCGGCTCGACCTCGCGCAATATCGCGAACTCGAGGCGTTCGCGCAGTTCGGCTCCGACCTCGACAAGACGACGCAGCAGACCCTGAGCCGCGGCGCTCGTCTCGTCGAGCTCCTCAAGCAGGGCCAGTACGCCCCCTACTCGGTAGAAGAGCAGGTCATCGCCATCTTCGCCGGGACCAAGGGCTTCCTGGACCAGATTCCCGAGGAAGACGTGATCCGGTTCCGGGACGGACTCCTCGAGTTCGTCGGCAACGGCTACCCGGAGATCGGCGCCGCGATCCGCGATGAGCGGGTGCTCTCGGACGAGACGGAAGCACGGCTGACCCAGGTACTGAAAGAGTTCACGGCGTCGTTCGTGGGAAGCTAGGAACGACGCATGGCGAACCTCCGCGACATCAAGAAACGAATCGGCAGCGTCGAGTCGACCCGGCAGATCACCCGCACCATGGAGATGGTCGCGACAGCGAAGATCAAGAAGGCGCAGGAGAGGATCGAGGCCGCGCGGCCGTACGCACTCTCGATGATGGAGGTCCTCGGCAACGTCGCCCGGTTCGCCACGAGCGTCGAACACCCGCTGCTGGAGACGCACGAAACGCGCGAGCGGGTCGTCGTCATCGCGGTGACCTCTGACCGCGGTCTGGCAGGTGCGTTCAACAGCAACATCCTTCGCCTCACCGAGAACCTCATGCGCGAGGAGGCCGCCGCGGGGGTGGCCGTCGACGTGATCGCGGTGGGTAAGAAGGCCGCCGGGTACTTCAAGTACCGGGGCGTCGAGCCGCTCGCGGTCTACCGGGAGATCTCGGACAGGCCGACGTTCGCGGACGCGAAGTCCATCGCCACCCGCGTGATCAGCGCGTACTCAGCGGGGGAGATAGACGCGGTCTACATCGTCTTCAACAGGTTCAGGAGCGTTGCCGAGCAGCGGCCGGAGACCCACCAGCTGCTGCCGATCGAGCGCCGCATGGTCGACGAGGCCGCCGAGCGCACGGAGGCGCGCGCCGAATACACGTTCGAGCCGAACCCCGAGTCCGTGCTGGAGCGGTTGCTGCCCACGTACGTCGAGACGCTCGTGTTCAGAGCGCTCATGGAATCGGCCGCCTCGGAGCACGGCGCGCGTCGCACCGCGATGAAGGCGGCGACCGACAACGCGTCGGAGATGATCGTCACGCTCACCCGCAGTTACAACCGTGCCCGGCAGGCATCTATCACGAACGAGATAGCCGAGATCGTCGGCGGCGCCGCCGCGTTGGAGGAGTAGATGGCAGTCACGACAGGTAAGGATACGTCCATGAACGTGGGAAGGATCGTCCGGATCGTGGGCCCGGTCATCGACGTCGAGTTCGCGCCGGACGCGATGCCCGCGATCTACAACGCGCTCACCGTCGACGCCGAGAGCCCGATCGGCCGAGTGACCACCGTCGCCGAGGTGCAGCAGCACCTGCCGGGGAACCAGGCCCGCGCGGTCGCGATGTCGTCGACCGACGGCCTCACCCGCGGGATGGAAGCGACCGACACCGGCGGTCCGATGAAGATGCCGGTCGGCCCGTCCACCCTCGGCCGCATCTGGAACGTGCTCGGCGAGCCGATCGACGGCGGCCCCGCTGTCATCGCCGAGGACTACTATCCGATCCATCGCGAGGCCCCCGAGTACGAGGACCTCGAGCCGAAGACCGAGATGTTCGAGACCGGCATCAAAGTCGTCGACCTCCTCGAGCCTTACATCAAGGGCGGCAAGACGGGGCTGTTCGGCGGGGCGGGGGTCGGCAAGACCGTCATCATCATGGAGCTCATCAACAACCTCGCCATGGCCCACGGCGGGACGTCGGTCTTCTGCGGCGTCGGCGAGCGCACCCGCGAAGGCACCGACCTCTACCTCGAGATGAGCGAGTCGGGCGTCATCGAGAAGACCGTGCTCGTCTACGGGCAGATGAACGAGCCTCCCGGAGCGCGGCTGCGGGTCGGTCTCGCGGGACTCACGGCTGCCGAGTACTTCCGCGACCAGGGTCAGGACGTGCTGCTCTTCGTCGACAACATCTTCCGCTTCACCCAGGCCGGCTCGGAGGTCTCGGCGCTGCTCGGCCGCATGCCCTCTGCCGTCGGGTACCAGCCCACGCTCGCGACCGAGATGGGCGAGCTCCAGGAGCGCATCACATCGACAAAGGCCGGGTCGATCACGTCGGTCCAGGCCATCTACGTCCCGGCTGACGACCTGACCGACCCGGCGCCGGCCACCGCGTTCACGCACCTCGACGCCACCACGGTCCTCTCGCGCTCGATCGCCGAGCTCGGCATCTATCCTGCGGTCGATCCGCTCGCCTCGACCTCGCGCGCGCTCACGCCCGCCGTGGTCGGCGCGGAGCACTACCGCGTGGCTCGCGCGGTCCAGCAGGTCCTGCAGCGCTACAAGGACCTGCAGGACATCATCGCCATCCTCGGCATGGACGAGCTGTCCGAGGAGGACAAGCTCACCGTCGCGCGCGCGCGCAAGATCCAGCAGTTCCTGAGCCAGCCGTTCTTCGTGGCCGAGCAGTTCACGGGGATGGCGGGCAAGTACGTCAAGCTCGAGGACACGATCAGAGGGTTCGCCGAGATCGTCGGAGGCGCGCACGACGCCATCCCCGAGCAGGCGTTCCGCTACGTCGGCACCATCGAGGAGGCCCTCGAGAAGGCCGAGCAGATGACCGCGACGGCGTAAGGGAGCGAACACGTATGGAGCGCACGCTTCTGTGCGAGATCGTCACGCCTGAGAGCGTCGTCTACCGCAACGAGGTGCGAATGGTCGTCGCTCCGACGATCGACGGCGAGATCGGCATCTTGCCGCTGCACATCCCGCTCGTGAGCCCGCTCGCACCCGGGGAGATCCGCGTGCTGCTCACGGACAAGACGACCGACTGGTTCGCGATATCGGGCGGCTACGTCCAGGTCTACGAGGACAAG
>DASSAH010000030.1:0-7660 GCA_035685585.1 Coriobacteriia bacterium | reverse complement strand
ACGGGAGCGTTCACCGCGACCAAGGGGACTCTCGAGTCCGTGGTCGCGGTCTCGGTCTCCTCGGGTGAGGTCGCCGTGGACCTGCAGGTGCTCGAGCGGCCATAACGGCCACGCCTCACCGGCCCTGCCAGGGGGAGGGAGGGACGAGCGTGCGAGTGACCGGCACGGTGATAGTGGTCACCGGGGGCGGCAGCGGCATCGGCCGCGAACTCGTCCTTGAGACTGTCGCGCGAGGCGCCCGAGTGGCTGCGGTCGACATCAGGAAGCCCGCGCTCGCTGAGATGGTGACACTCGCGGGCGAGGCGGCCGAGCGCATCTCGACCCACGTTGCCGACGTCACGGACGTGCCCGCTGTGGAGGCTCTCCCGTCAGCCGTCCTCGAGGCGCACGGTCAGGTGGACGCGATTATCAACTGCGCGGGCATCATCCAGCCGTTCGTGAGGTTCGCCGACCTCGAATACGAGACGATGCGGCGCGTGATGGACGTCAATTTCTGGGGACCGGCATACGTCACGAAGGCGTTCTTGCCGCACCTCCTCGAGCGCTCTGCCGCTCACATCGTCAACGTCTCGAGCATGGGGGCGTTCGTGCCAGTCCCAGGCCAGACGTTGTACGGCGCCTCGAAAGCGGCTCTGAGCCTGCTGACCGAAGGTCTCGCCGCCGAGCTCTTCGACACGAACGTCTCGGTGACCCTCGTGTACCCCGGGGCGACGGAGACCGGGATAGCCGAGAACTCGGGTGTCCGCCCTCCGATCGACGCCGTCTCGCAAGACGGCCGCCGCTCCGTCCCCACCACACCGGCGCGTGTAGCGGCCCGCACGATCATCGACGCGATGGAGCGTGACGCCTACCGGGTGATGGTGGGCAAGGACGCACGTGTGATGGACGTGTTCAGCCGACTGTCTCCCGAGCGAGCGGCGCGCGCCATCCAGAAGCGGATGAAAGACCTGCTGCCCGGCTGAGCGCCGGGTCCTTCCTCCTAGAGGTAGGTGTAGAGCCTCCCGTACGGCCGGTGACTCACCGGCGCGAGCTTCGTGAACGATGAAGCAGAGATCGCCTCGATGTCCGCGCCGAACGCCGCGCAGTACTCTTCGAGCACCGGCACGAGACGCGCCATGTCCTGATCGTCCGCCGCCGAGACGCCGACCTCCGCGCCGCATCGCCACGGCTCCACCTCGCCCCGGACATAGATGACCCCGCCATGCATTCCGGTACCGGTGTGGGCGCCCACCACCGGACCGTCGATCCGGCTGTCCACCCCCAGCAAGACCAGCATCCCCCCCGCCATGTACTCGCCGAAGAAGTCGCGCGCCTTGCCGCCACACACCATCACCGGCACCTGTCGCTCGTAGGCCTTCATGTGGATGCCAACCCGGTAACCCACATCGCCCTTGATGAGCACCGTCCCGCCGCGCATGCCGTACCCCAACACGTCGCCGGCGTCACCGTGCACCACCACCCGGCCCGCGTTCATCGTGTTCCCCACCCCGTCTTGGGCGTTGCCGAAGACCTCCACAGTCGGTCCGTCCATGAACATGGCGGTGTCCTGACCCGCGGTCCCGCGCACGACGATGCGCACGCCCGCGCCCGGCACGCCGGTACCGATGTACCGCTGCCCGTTGACATTCTCGAGGACGACCTCCGTGGCGCCGCCGGTCACGCTGCGCCGCACCGCCTCGTTCAAGGTACGGTAGTAGACGCCCCGGGCGTCGATCGTGACCCGCTCGCCGTCCACCGTGACCGGCGGGTCGATCGGCAGGTAGCCCTCGATCGGCTTGCTGTCGTGCGCGGCAACTGCCACGTGTTCCTCCTAGAGTCCGGCCGGCTTGACGCCAAGGATGGCGCATGTCTGCTCATCAAGGCCGATGGCGCGCAGGCGGTCGCGGCTGCCCCGCAGTGACTCGACCGCGTTCACGCCGAGCGCGCCAAGGATCTCCTGCAGCTCGTGGCTCCACGCGCCGACGAGGTTCGAGAGGCGCTCGGCACCCCATTCCGGGTCGAGGCGCCTCGTGAGCTCCGGCTTCTGGGTCGTGAGCCCCCACGAACACGAGCCGGTGTGGCAGCCTTGGCAGAGGTGGCATCCGAGAGCCATCAGCGCGGCGGACCCGATCGCGACGACATCGGCGCCGAGCGCGATGGCCTTGGCGAGGTCGGCCGACGAGCGGATGGCACCGGCCGCTACGATGGAAGCGTGGTTGCGGATGCCCTCCTCGCGCAGACGCTGGTCGACGACAGCGAGCGCGATCTCGATGGGAATCCCGACGTGGTCCCGGATGATCTTGGGGGCGGCTCCCGTCCCGCCACGGAACCCGTCGAGATAGACGTAGTCGGCCCCGGCTCTGACGATACCGCTCGCGATCGCCGCAACGTTGTGCACCGCGGCGATCTTCACCCCCACCGGCTTGTAGCCTGTGGCTTCCTTGATGGCGTAGATGAGTTGACGCAGGTCCTCGATCGAGTAGATGTCATGGTGCGGCGCGGGGCTGATCGCGTCCGTGCCCTGAGGGATCATGCGCGTCTCGGAGACCGCCTGGTCGATCTTCTCGCCTGGCAGGTGTCCGCCGATGCCCGGCTTCGCACCCTGGCCGATCTTGATCTCAACGGCCGCCCCGCGATTGAGGTACTCCGGGTCCACCCCGAACCTGCCGGACGCGACCTGAACGATGACGTGGTCGGCATACGGATACAGATCCGCGTGCAGGCCGCCCTCGCCGGTGTTCATGAGGATGCCGCATCGCTCCGCCGCCATCGCGAGCGAGCGGTGGACGTTGAGCGAGACCGAGCCATAGCTCATCGGCGAGAAGATGATCGGCGTGGAAAGCGCGATAGTGCGCTCTGTGCTCGTCCCCTCGGCGAGACGGAATCCACCTTCGCCGTCCGACTCGACCTGCACGTTGTCCGGCTTGCGTCCGAAGTGGGTGCGAAGCTCCATCGGCTCGCGGAGCGGATCGATGGAGGGATTGGTGACCTGGCAGGCGTCGAGGACGAGGTGATCGAAGATGGAGAGGTACGGCTGGTCGTTACCCATCCCCGTGAGCATGACGCCACCGGTCTCGGCTTGCCGCCATACTCCCTGTCGAAGCGCGGACGGCCACGCGGCGTTCTCGCGCATCGCAAGCTCATGCTTCTTGATGGTGATGCAGTGCGCCGGACAGTACGTCACGCACCGGTGACACGCTCGGCACTTCGCGTCCTCGGGGACGGGGCGTTCGGCGAACGAGTACACGTTCCATCCGCACTGCTGCACGCACCGCCCGCACTTATGACACTTATCGTAGTCGATGTGGACTTTGAACTCCGGCTGCACGAGGGATGTCGGCATTCAGCTCACCCCCACGGTGTCGCACGCCTGCGGGACGCCGGTCACCGCGCATGAGACCTCGCCGCCGGCAACGGTCAGGTCACTATGGGACAGCGAGCCGGCGCCACCCACCGTAGCGATGACGGGCTCTCCCGCCCGTGGCGCCCACACGCGGTCAGGAGCGGCAAGCACCTCACGCAGCGCGCTCTCCTCGGAAGCGACCATCAGCGTCGAGCCCTGCCTCGCGGCGATGAGCGGACGCAGCTTGATGCGGTCGTTCAGCGCGACCATGCCGCCGTTGAATCCGAGGACGATCGCGAAGGGGCCGTTGAGCATCGCCGGTCCGTACACGGTGCGAATCGAACGCATGAGGGCCCGCTCCGCTTCGGGCATCCGGTCGATCTCGGACCACAGCGGACTTGCCAGCGCCTTGCACGCGAGTGGGAGCGGCAGTCCGTGGCGTCTGAGCAGCAGGTCGAACAGGTACGCGACGACTTCGGTATCGGTGCCGAGCGCACAGCGATACCCGAACTGCTCGAGATAGCGGCTGTTGATGCCGTAACTCGATATCTCGCCGTTGTGGACGATCGACCAGTCGAGCAGGGTGAACGGATGTGCTCCGCCCCACCACCCCGGAGTGTTGGTCGGGAAGCGGTTGTGCCCGACCCACGTGTGACCCTCGTACCCCTCCAGCAGGTAGTAGTGGCCGATCTCCTCTGGGAAGCCGACACCTTTGAACGCCCCCATGTTCTTTCCGCTCGACGCCACGAACGCGCCGTCAACCTGCGAGTTGATAAGCATGACCGCGTGGACGACGAAGTCCTCGGCGCTCATGTCGGTGTCTTCGAGCCGATGCGGATCCGGCTGCAGGAAGTAGCGCCAGAGAAGCGGCGCGTCCGAGATGCCTTTCACCGGGCGGGTCGGCATCGGTTCGACCAGGTCGACCTGGAAATACTGGTCGAAGACCGCTTCGGCCGCCTCCTTCGCCACACGGTCGTGGAACATCATGTGGAAGCAGAAGTGGTCGGGGAACTCCGGGTAGATCCCGTACCCCGCGAACCCGCCGCCGAGGCCGTTACCGCGATCGCGCTGGACCGCCATCGCCCTGATGGCGACCTCACCGCTCATGAGCGCGCCTGACTCGTCGCAGATGCCCATGAGCCCGCAGCCCCCGGGAATCTTGAACGGCGCCTCCTCGGCGTACGCGGGGCGCTCCCGAGAGAACAGCCCCTCACGGTCGGGGAACGGCGCCGGACGAGTCGTGCGCAACTTCTCGAGAAGCGGTTCGTGACGCATCGCTACACTCCCTCGGTGGTGGTCCCGCTGTCGCACAGCCGGACGACGGCGTCGCCGCCTGACGCGGGAAGCGGCGGGAGCCCGAGCCGTCTGCGAGCCCCCTCCTTCGGCGTGCCGAGCGCCCCGGTCTCAAGGAACGTCTGGTACGCAGTCCTGACCTGCTCGGGGGCGTTGCCCGCCGCCATCGCGAGCTCTTTGAGCCGCCGGAACGTCTGTGCCATGCCGATGTCCGAGTGACAGAGTTCCTGACACGTGTAGCACTCGAGACACTTCCAGAGCTGGGTGGTTGCAACCACATCGTCGTAGTGGCCACGGACAAGATCGCCGATGATCTCGGTGGGCTGGAACGCGGGATCGATCCTGCACACGGGGCAGTCGTCCTTGCACGCCTGACACGCGTAGCACGCTCCGAGCAGCGCGACGTCGAAGTGTTCCGCGAGCCGGGCCTTGTCGGCGGCGCGCGCGCCCCAGCGCTCCAGGAACGAGTCGACAGGGACCCTGTGCATATCGAGTCCGATGTCGCTCGGCTCGTGTCCGTAGGCGAGGGCGATGAGCTCGGACAGGTACAGCACAGGCACCTCGATCCCCTCGTTCGCGCGCCTCAACGCCGCCTGGTTGAGATCGAACTGCTGGAAGCAGCTCGGACACACGACGACGAGGGCGTCAACCTCCTCGCGCTGCACGTCGAGGAGCTTGCGGCGGGCGAACGCCAGAGAGGAGTCGCGCTCCCCCACCCGGTCGAGGGCCTGACCGCAGCACTGCATCTTGGCGGGGTAGTCGACCACTCTCGCGCCGAGTGCCGCCACAAGCTCCTCCACCTTGACCGGGTGGAGCGGATCGTCCCACCGCACCGCCGGTTGTGGCCGGAGGAGATGGCAGCCGTAGTGGACCGCGATTCGCATCCCCCATAGCGGGCGCACGGCCTTCGACGCGATCGGTCCCGTCCCGACCTCGTCAGCGAGCCACTCCGCAAGGTGGAGGACGCGCTTCGAGCCTGTGTGCCGGAGGCCCTCCGCCGAGAGACGCTCGTTGATCTCCTGGTGTTCGCGCCACTCGGTGCGCACGTGGTTTTGCGCCTCCTTGAACGTCGAGTAGCAGCCACTGCACGGGGTGACCATGTCGAGTCCAGCACGCTCGGCTAGCGCCAGGTTCCGCGCGGCCGTCGCGTAGAACGTCCGCTCATCTCCGGCCTTGACGAGAACGCCCTCCGGACAGCACGTGTGACCTTCGAGTTCGCGCACGCGCACGCCGAGATCATCGAGGACCAGACGTGTCGCCTTTTCGATGAACGGGAAGCGCGCCGGGATCGTGCATCCCCAGAACACTGCGAACTCTCTCACGGTCTCACCTCCGCGACCTTCGGCCGAACAAGAGAAAAAGCCCGCCGGGCCCTCTTCGGGTCAGGCGAGCTTCGTCGCTCACTCAATCTCTTGACACACCGTTGTGTCGTGCTGGCGACTATAGCACAGCCGATGCCAGCGGGGAAAGGTCCCGGACGGGAATCAACTGTGTGACCCGCTCACACGAAGGAGGTATGCTGATGCCGCGCGCCGCAGCTGACCGGTTCGTCATCGCCCAGTTCTCCGACCTTCACTGTGGCGACGCCCGCTACGACTCCGAGATGCTCGACAGGGTGATAGACGAGATCAACGCTCTCGATCCCGATCTCGTGGTCGTACCCGGCGATCTCACGGTGGCCGGCTACCGTGACGAGTACGTCGTGGCGGCCGAGAAGCTCGCTCGCCTCACGTGTCCGGAGGTCGCGGTCGTCCCCGGAAACCACGATAGTCGCAACGTCGGCTACCTCCATTTCATCGACCTCTTCGGAGCGCGCTGGGACCGCCGCGAACTGCGCTTCCCCGGACACGATTCCGGGGTGGGACGTGAGCTTGTCAGGGTGGTCCTCCTCGACTCCAGCAAGCCTGACCTCAACGACGGTGAGCTTGGACGGCACCGGTACGAATGGATGGCGGGGCAGCTCGCCGGGGAGCCCGCGTTCACGATCGTGGCGCTTCATCACCACCTTGTGGGAATCCCAGAGACCGGGCGTGAGCGAAACGTCGTGCTCGACGCGGGAGACGTGCTCGCGCTCCTCGACCGCCATAAGGTCGACCTCGTGCTCGCGGGGCACAAACACGTCCCCTATGTGTGGCGGGTCAACGAGACGCTCATCGTGACGAGCGGGACGGCGTGCACGTGGCGTACCCGCGGTGAGACGCCGCCCTCGTACAACATCGTCACCGTCACGGCAGATGCGATCGAGGTGGCCATCGTCCCGCTCGACGGCAGCGAGCGCCTTGAGCCCAGGCGCTTCGCGCGCGCAGCCCGTCCGTAGGGCAGTTCTCTCCCTGGCCTTCACGCTCCGCTACCGGAACGCGACCCGCCTCACAGCCTCAGAAGCTGCGAGGCGACGAAGAAGTAGATGAGCAGTCCGGTCACATCGACTATCGACGTGATCATCGGACTCGACGCGACCGCGGGGTCCCAGCCGATCCTCGTGAAGAAGAACGGCAGCGACATACCGAACAGGTTGGCCACGAGCACGATACCGGCCATCGAGATCGCCACCACCGCGCCGATCATGACGTCGCCGTGGAACATGCCGAGGAAAAAGGCTCCGGCGGCAAGGGTGATTCCGAGGGCTAGGCCGACGCCGATCTCTTTCAGGAACGTCGAGAACCATTGGCTGAGCGCGATATCGTCGGTCACCAGCGCCCGCACCATGAGCATCGCCGACTGCGACCCCGTGTTACCCCCTGAGGCGATGAGCATGGGGATGAAGAAGGCGAGCGCGATCACCTCGGTAAGCATCGCCTCATACGCCGCGACGATAGACGACGAAAAGAGGTTCACGAACAGGAGGATCGCGAGCCAGCCGATCCGCTTGCCATACAGACCGCGGATGCTCAGACGCCGGTAGCTCTGGCGTAGCGGCGCCACCGATGCGGTGCGGTGGATGTCCTCGGTGACCTCCTCTTCGAGGACGTCGAAGACATCGTCGGCGGTGACGATGCCGATGAGCACGCCTGCCGAGTCCACCACCGGGAGCACGACCGCATCGTG
>DASSAH010000029.1:0-1856 GCA_035685585.1 Coriobacteriia bacterium | reverse complement strand
CGGCACGATGCTCCTCCAGCAGCGGACGAGACGAGCATACGCCTGTGATCCACAGGATACATCATCGTATCTGTGTCATTGAGTACTAAGTGCTGTAGCACGGATATTCGGTGATGTATTCATGCCGCCTGCTGAACCGGGCCGGCGCCTCGAACAGCCAGTCTGCCAAGGAGCCTGGCGAGGTCGGCTCGGGTGAACTTCCACTCGAACGGCTGGGCGAGGATCTCGTAGTGATCCTGGAAGGCGAGGATCCGGGCGGCGAGCTCGTCGAGCGACCGGGCATCGGCCGGGGTGAGGACCTTGCGTTCGAGGATGCTGAAATAGATCTCGACCTGGTTGAGCCAGCTGGCATGGATCGGCAGGTGAATGAGGCGCAGTCTGGGATGCTCTCCCTCGAGCCGCTCGACCGAGGTCTGACCACGGTGCGAGGAGCCGTTGTCGACGATCCAGAACACGCGCCGCGCCGAGCGGTACGGCTCGACGTCCATGACCTGCTCGACCAGCCGCCCGAACGGCTCGATGCCGGTCCTGGCCTCGCAGCGCCCGAACAGCCTGGCCCGGTGGACGTCCCAGGCGGCGAGATACTGGAGGGCGCCGCCGCGGTCGTACTCGTGCTCGACCCGCATCGCCCGCCCTGGCGCCGGCGGCTGGGTCGGATGGCGGCGGATGCGGGCCTGGATGCTCGTCTTCTCATCGGCGCTGATGACGAACTCGTCGTCCCTGAGCCGCCGTCCCTCCCACTCGCCGGCGTACAGGTCGAGGACGCGCGCCGCCTTGGGTCCGAACGCCGGGTCACGCGGGAAGATCCAGCTGCGGTGGGTCCAGGGCTTGATCGCGTCCTCGTCGAGCCAGCGCCAGATCGTCGTGTCCGAGATCGCTGCCACGAGACCGCGGCGGATCACCTCCGCTCGGATGTCGGGGACGTGGAGCCGGCTGAGGGGCAGCCCGAGCCGGGTCGGCAGCTCACAGGCGATCGCCTTGACGGCGACGACGAGCGCTGGGGGGAAAACCCGGCCGGCGGCCGGTCCGGGAGCGCTCGGCGAGGCCGGCCAGGCCTCCCTCGAAGAAACGCTTGCGCCACTTCGACACGATCTGGGCCGGGGTGTCGAGCCGCCGGGCGATCTCGACGTTCTCGAGGCCCTGCGCCGCGAGGAGCACGATGCGGGCCCGGACGACATCGCGATACGGTGCCGAATAGCGCCGACTCGTGGACTCCAGGGCAGCTCGCTCAGCGGGCGACAAGTCGATGACGAATGGGCTCGATCTCGGCACGATGCTCCTCCAGCAGCGGACGAGACGAGCATACGCCTGTGATCCACAGGATACATCATCGTATCTGTGTCATTGAGTACTTAGCTTCACCGGGTCGCAACTGGACCCCTCGTTGTCCTTCAGGCCGATTCTGTATCCGATGCAATCCTGAGGACCCGCTCCAGCACCCAGATTCCTCGACCCACCAGCATCCCGGACTCAGCGACGGCCCACACCACCAGGTAGAACACAAGAGGCACTGGGGCGGCGTCGCGGTCGATCAAGAGGGCGACGAGTGAGACCGCGCACGTAAGGGCGAGAACTCGGATGGCGAGGTGGAAGACCTTCCATAGGGTCGGGTACTGATCGCTTGCACGGAGCCTTCGAAAGCCCTCGGCCGCCACAATGCCTTGAAGTAGCGCAACCGTAGTGATCAGGAAGCCAAGCAGAGCTCCAGCGATCGACGCCACCGCCCCGTAGAAGGCCGCACGATTGTCGGTCAGCACGGACTGGATCACGGTCCAACCGTCGAACCACGTGGCCCATGCCGCGAGTGCGAGCACCCCGGCAGTGGCCAGAAGTAACTCGTTCCGTACAAAGTGGCG
>DASSAH010000028.1:0-1505 GCA_035685585.1 Coriobacteriia bacterium | reverse complement strand
CAACGAGCGCGAACTCATGAGTAGCGGCGGCTACCGGTCGGTGCGCCATGAGATCGCTGTGGACGACAGCGAGCGATACCGCGTCGCAACCATCGAGCAGGACGAGCGCGGCCGAAACGTCGTCTCGGAGACCGTTCGCGACGGCTCGGCGGTGCGCACGTCCATCTCGACCCAAGGCGGGCAGTCCCGTGTCCTCGAACTGAGGAACGCTCCGCCCGCGCTTGGGGCGTTCGCCGACAACATACTCGGGCAGCGCGTCCGAGAGCTCGCTCGAACGACCGGGATGCGGCTGATCGGCACGGAGGTGATCAGAGGCCGGGAGAGCCTCACGTTCGAGGTCGAGCCCGGACATCTCGTGTGGATCGACAAAGGGTCCGCGGTGGTTCTCCGCGAGCGGCTGCTCGCGGACGACCTCGTCACCCACGAGATCGAGGTCGTCGAGTTCGAGACCGGCGGCGACCGCGCATCCGACCACTCCGCCCCGTCAGCGCCGGCAGCCAGACCGGAGTCCGTCGAGGACCTCGGATACCGCCCGGCGACGCGACGTTCGGCGCCGACCTCCCTGCTGGGCTTCGCGCCACGCCCCGTCGTCCCACCCGGTTCGTGGACGCTCGTGACATCCGGGTACGTGGCACAAGGCGTCCACGCCGAAGGGCCCGCCGGACCCCCGATCTGGGTCGAGAAGTACGAGACTCCTGGCGGACCAGTGCTGATCACCCAGTCGAGAGCCGGGCGCCACACGCAGTCGCCCTCACCCTCCGACGGCACCGAGGGACCCGCGATCATAACGGTAGGTGGTCGGCTGGTACACTACTTCGAGGATGACTGGCGCACCCACGCGACCACGCAAGTCGCCGGCGTGCTCGTCTCCGTCGAGGCCCTGTTGCCCGCCGAGCAGACCCTCGGGATGGTCCGGTATGTCCAGTAGACATCGCGCCACGGGAAGGTTCAGCCCGGCGCTTGTGCCGAGCGGCAGGATGATCGTGCTGCTCGCGGCGGTCCTGTGCGCGATCCTCACAGCAGCGTGCTCCCCTGGACGGATCGAGCCGGACAGCCGGCCGTCACGGGAGAACGGCGGACGAAGCGAGGTCTCCCTCGCCTCCCTCGAGGGCCTTGCCTTCGTGCGCGACGGCTCCGTCTGGACGGTGAGCGATGGCGAGGCGCGCCGCGTCGTCGAATCCAACGGCATCCGGTCGCTTCGCGCCAACCGTACGGGCGACTCCGTCACCTGGATCGAGACCGACGGCACCCGCGCGATTGTCATGGCCGCGCTCACCTCGGACTGGAAGCCGGAGCCCGTCTGGGAGAGCGATCTCGGGTCGCTGATTTCGGAGGCGGTGCACGACGACGTCACCGACACGGTGTGGTTCTCCGTGAGCGGCGAGGCGACCACGACGATCGGCGTCGTGGAGCGTTTGACGCGAGCGGCCCCCCGTGAGGTGCGCCTTCCCGTGGAGGTCGCGACGGCGATCGCGCTTGCTCCGGCCGACGGCGCGCTCTTCGTG
>DASSAH010000027.1:0-3639 GCA_035685585.1 Coriobacteriia bacterium | reverse complement strand
CGAGATTGTCGTTCCTGCGGCGCTCCACCTCGTCCACGTCCTCCAGGGAATAGTATGCCGCGACCTGAGCGACAGTGCTTACGTTGAACGGCTCGCGCACGGTGTCCACGGCGCGCGCGAGCGGTTCAGGCAGCGCGCCGTAGCCGATTCTCAGCCCCGCCAGCGAGTAGATCTTCGAGAACGTGCGCAGAACCGCGATCGGCCGAGCGTCGCCGAAGGACGCGAGCGCATCCGGATATCCTTCGTCCGTGACGAACTCCCGGTACGCTTCGTCGACGACGACCAGGACGTGCCCGGGCACCGCCCGCAGAAAGCGCTCGAACGCCTCTCGGCGGTAGATGGTCCCGGTGGGATTGTTGGGGTTGCACAGGAAGATGATGCGCGTCCGTGGGGTGACGGCCGCGGCCATGGCCTCCAGGTCGTGAGCGTCATCAGCGCCAAGCGGCACCTTGACCGCAACGGCGCCGAACATCTGGGTGACCTGCGGGTAGACGACGAAACTCGGCCACGCGAACACGACCTCGTCCCCCGGTCGCAGCACGACCTGGGCGATGAGACGGATGAGTTCGTTGGAGCCGCTGCCGACGACCACCTCGGACATCGCGACTCCAAGGCTCTTGGCGAGCTCGCGTCGCAGCGCGCGGGCCATGCCGTCCGGATAGCGGTTCAACCGGGGCAGCACCGACTCGATCCCGCGTATCGCTGAGGGGAACGGGCCGAGGGGGTATTCGTTGCTGGAAAGTTTCAGAATCCGCGCGGCCGGCGTCCTGTCACGGACGTCGCGTGCCCGCAACCCGGGCTCGTACGGCGCCAGGGACGTGAGCTCCGGGCGTATCGCTGATTCCCAGTCCACGCGGTTCGCGCGCCCTCCTGCAAGAAGCTTCGAAGCCGATGTGCCGAGGATTGTCGCAGGCCTCGCGTGAGGCGGCAAGCGACGCGCGGTCAGCCGAGGACCCTGAACTCCTCGACCATCCCATGTCCGTCGCGGACGCACACGTGAGCGATCGCGCCGTTGCGGATGTGGAACGCCCAGATATCGGTGGAGCACAGGCCGAGCAACCGGACGAGCATCGCCCTGAAGACTCCCCCATGCGTGCACACCGCATGTCTGCCTCCGAGCGCCAGGAGCGAGTCCGAGAACGCTCCTGCGCGATCCTCGATCTCGTGCCGCGACTCTCCCCCCCGCGCCACCGGACGCTCGGCTGAGCGGTAGTCGAACGCGAGCCCTGCCTCCACGATCTCGTCCCAGGTCATGCCCTCGGCAACCCCGAAGTCAAGCTCAACGAGCCGGTCGTCCTCACGCACGCAGACGCCGCTTACCCCGCCTGCCCGGGCGGCAACGATACGCGCACGCTTCAGCGGACTCGTCCACACGACGTCCGGAGCGAACCGCACGATGCGCTCGGTGAGCGCCGCAAGCTGCCGTTCGCCGCGCTCGGTCAGCGGCGAGTCGCCTCGGCCCACGAATCGTCCTTCGACGTTGGCCTGCGTCTCAGGGTGTCGCACCAGGAGAACATCGGTGTCGGCCATCATCTCACCTCGTGATTGCGAAGCTGACAAGAACGAGCGTCTCCGTGAGCATCACGCTGGCTCCGAGCACGTCTCCCGTGACGCCCCCGAAGCGCGAAGCCAGCAGGTGCGGTATCGCCAGGGCCGCGAGCAGCCCCGCGAGGGCGCACGCTCCGAGCGCAGGGTCGGTGGCCCACGCGACCGTGACGACGGCGATGATCGCGCATGCGGCTGCAAGGGCTGAGAGCACCCGCGGAGGACCCGCGATCGACGCAGCGAGTCCTTCTGCCCGGGCAGCACGGCCGAACCACGCTCCGAAGACCGCCGCAGAGCGCGAGAGCGCCGGCGCGACCGCGACCGCGACCAGCGCCCCGGTCTCCACCAGGACGGAGAGGGACGCAACCTGCAGCAACGCCACGCAGACGAGCGCGCTCACCCCGAAGGCACCGACGCGGGGGTCGTCGAGGATCTCGAGCCGACCCTCCGGCGACGAGCCCCCTCCGCACGCGTCGGCGACATCGGCGAGCGCGTCCCAGTGCAGGAACCTCGTGAGAAGCCCCAGACCCGCCACCGTCGCAGAGGCGACGAGCAGCGCGGCGCCCCCATGCTCAGAGACGGCCATGACCGTGGTCACGAGAGCCACAACCGCCGACGCGCACGTCCCGAGCGCGAGCCCCGCGAGCGGGAAGTACCCCGCAACATCCGGGCGCCCTTCCGAGGGCCACACGATCTTGAACGGGGCGACTGTCAGGAGCGTGAACGCAAGTCCGGCGTCGCGCAGTGGACGCGATGCGCCGCTCCCTTTCACGCGGACACCGATCCGGCCACGCCGGCCTCCGCGAACGTCGCCATGTGAGTGAGGGTCTCGCAAGCCGAGCGGACGAGCGGCATCGCGAGCGCCGCTCCCGTCCCCTCGCCCAGGCGCATGCCGAGATCGAGGAGTGGCTCCATCCCCAGGTAGTCGAGCTGCACCTGGTGTCCCGGCTCGGCGGAGCGATGCGACGCAACCAGGTAGCCGATGGCTGCGGGGCAGAGCGCCACCGCGACGAGCGCGGCTGCGGTCGAGATGAACCCATCGATCACGACACACGCTCTTCGACCGGCCGCCCCGAGGATGACGCCACAGAGCGCCGCGATCTCCAGTCCCCCGACGGAGGCCAGCACGGCCACGGGATCGTCCGGTGTCGCGCTGGTGCGCGCGAGGGCGTCTTGCACGACCGTTACCTTGCGCCGCACCCCGTCAGCGTCAAGCCCGGTCCCCGGACCGACGACGCTCGCGGGCTCCACACCGATCAGAGCGGCGGTCAGGGCTGCCGCCGAGGTCGTGTTGCCGATTCCCATCTCGCCGGTACCGATCAGGTTCGCGCCGTGGTCCGCCGCGTCCTGCGCCGCATGTGCGCCGGTGAGTATCGCGTGCATCGCCTCGGCCCGAGACATCGCCGCCGTGACCCTCAAGTTGGCCGTACCTCTCGAGACGGTGGCCTGCCGCACCCCCTGCAGACCGGACGTGTCCGCGGCGACACCGACGTCGTACAGGAACAGGTCTGCCCCGACGGCGCGTGCGATCTGGTTGATCGCCGCCCCTCCCGCCGCGAAGTTCGCGAGCATCTGCGCCGTCACGGACTGCGGATATGCCGAGACTCCCTCGACGACGACGCCATGGTCAGCGGCCATCAGGATGATGGCGCTCCCCGTCACAGCAGGGCGCTCCGTCCCCTGGATCGCGGCGAGTCGCGCTGCAAGCTCCTCGACACGGCCGAGACTTCGAGGTGGCTTGGTGAGCGAGTCGAGCCTCGCCCACGCCCGCTGCAAGACGCCCTGGTCCACCGGTTGGACGAGCGCGACGAGGTCGCGTAGGTCCCGAGGATCTCCGGCCACATGCACTCTTTCACTCACCTGGCCACGTCAGCTCAGTCGGCGCCGAGGTCAGGTCCACGAGCCGCCCGTTCACGACCAAGTAGGCCGCATCCGCGATGGTGCACAGGGCGGCGTTCGCTCTCCCGAGAGCATCACGGAAAACGCGACCGCTCGGGTAGGCGGGCACGACGCCCCACCCGGTCTCGTTGGTGACCACGACCGTGTCGCCGCGCCTGGCCGCGAGCCATGCGATGTGATCGGCCAACTCCTGAT
>DASSAH010000026.1:0-5991 GCA_035685585.1 Coriobacteriia bacterium | reverse complement strand
GCGATCGTGTCCTTGTGCACGTCGAGCCCGATGTGAGTACACTCGTTCATGGCCGGTCCCTCCGATTGTCGGCGCCGCGGGGTCACTCCCGCCGTGATCCACGTTATATACGGATCGGGCCGGCCGTCTCATAGTGACTAGCGGGACTCTCGAGTCCGCTTGGCGGTCTGCGATCTGATCCAGTCGGCGAGCGTCTCCTCGTCCAGTTCGCCGGATGCGAGCGCGACGATGGTCGTGACGACATCGGCCTCGCTCGCGGTGAACTCGAGTCCGTTGAGCCCCAGGAATACCGCCATCACGACGAAGGCCACCCGCTTGTTGCCGTCGTTGTAAGGGTGGTTGCGCGCAAGCCCGTATCCGTAGGCCGCAGCGAGCGCGGCGAGGTCTGCGCCCGGCGTGTAGGAAAGAAGCTGCCTCGGGCGTGCGAGCGCGGACTCGAGCAGGTTCTCGTCGCGCAGTCCCGGCATCCCGCCGTGCGTGAGCAGCATGTCGGTCTGGATCGCGTCGACGACCACGCGCGCGACCCAGCGCGGCTCCTTGCGCCCCACGCGCTACCTGGCCAGTTCGCGAAGCGCGCTGCGGTAGGTGCGTCCCACCTCGGCGGCGATCGAGAGCGCCTCTTCGGTCTGCTCGTCGTAGGGGGTGAGCAGGATGCCGCGCTCGGTCTCGATCGCGATCACCGTGTCGCCTGCGGCAAGCTTGAGCCTGTCGGCCATGTCTTTGGGCAGCGTGGCGGCGATCGATCCGCCGGCCTTTCGGAGCTTGACTTCCTGGGTCATCTCGTCCTCCGTAGGCGAGGGGTCGTCGTGAGTGTAGCACAGATGTGCTACTGCGAGCCAGCTAACAAGTGCTTCCAGCCGACTCACGCACGCGCTACGCTGACATGAAGCCGCTCGTTCGCGGCTGAAGCACTGGGCGTTAGCCATACACATGGGGGCCTCATGCAGAAGGTCGACTTCAGGCGGGAGCTCGCCGTCTTGTACAGTCCATCGGCAAGCAGCGTCTCATCGGTAGATGTGCCGCCCATGAACTTCCTCATGGTCGACGGCGCCGGCGATCCAAACACCACTCCCGCATATCAAGAGGCGGTCGAAGCGCTGTTCTCACTCTCGTACGCGCTCAAGTTCGCCATCAAGCGCGGGCCGGATCAACTTGACTACTCGGTGATGCCACTCGAGGGTCTCTGGTGGTCTGAGGACATGTCTTCCTTCACCAGCGGCGACCGCTCGGCCTGGCTGTGGACGATGATGATCATGCAGCCGCCCGTTGTGACCGTAGACCTCGTCGCCTCGACGCTCTCGGCTGTATCCGCCAAGAAGCCGCTTCCGGGCCTGTCCCGGATCCGCTCCCAGGAGTTCCATGAGGGGCTCGCCGCGCAGACGCTGCACGTCGGCCCGTTCTCCACTGAGGGCCCGACCATCGAACGCGTGCACGACTTCATCGACGAGTCGGGCTGCAGCCGGTTCGGCAAGCATCACGAGATCTACCTGAGCGACATACGTAAGGCCCAGCCGGCGCGATGGAAGACGGTCATCCGGCAACCGATGCGGTGATGCCTGAGTTCAAGTTTGAAGTGCACTGCTTCGCTTTCCGGAGCGACTTCCTACGATCGTGCATAGCATTCCTCCGGGGTCTTGTAGCCGAGGCGCTTCCTGGGTCGTGAGTTGAGCTTCGACGCGATCGCGTCGAGATCGGCCTGCGTGATGTGGGCCATGCTCTGGCCCTTCGGCAGGTACTGGCGGATCAGTCCGTTCGTGTTCTCGTTGGTGCCTCGCTCCCACGAGTGGTACGGGGTGGCGAAGTAGAACTCCACGCCGGTGGCCGCCTCGATGTCACGGTAGTTGTGGAACTCCGTGCCGTTGTCCGCGGTGATCGTCACGAACGCGCCGGGCCGCCGTCCGATGAGCTCGATGCAGCACTCCGTGGTGTCGACGGCGCGATGCCTCTCGAGCTTGCCGATCTGCAGGTATCCTGTCGCCCGCTCTACGATGGTCACCGCGCTGTGTCTGGCCTGGTCGTCGCCTTTCACGGTGTCGATCTCCCAGTGACCGGCCTCGGCCCGTGTCTCGATCTCGGGCGGTCGCTCCGATATGTGGCGTTTGCCTGCGAGTCTTCCGCGGAAGTCGCGGCCGCCGTAGCGCTTGCGGCACTTCTTGTTGGCTTGGCGCAGATGGCGCCACAGGTCACCTCCCGAGCGCTTGTCCGCCCACACGTGGAGGTAGACCGTCTCGTGGCTGACGCGCATGATGCCCTCGACGCGCAGGAAGCCTGAGACCTGCTCGGGACTCCAGTCCATGCGCAGGTACCGGTCGACGATCGCCCAGTCATCTGGCGTGAAGCGCTCGTTGCGGCGCGAACGGGAGCGCCGGCCCCGGGTCCGAGAATCTGCTTTCGATGCACGGTAGCCGGCGTCGTTGCACCGGTTGCGCCGGACCTCGCGTGAGATCGTCGAGGGGGCTCGCCCTAGGTTGCGGGCGATCACAGAGAGCGAGTGCCCCTGTCTTCTCAGTGCGGTGATGGCGTATCTTTCACTCGAGGTGATCTGGCGATACTTCATATGCGGTTCCCCTGTTCTTGGCGGGATGGAGGAACCTGAAGTGTCCCAGATTGCCTCGCCCTCGCGCCCGGGGGGCGTTGCACTTAGTATCTGAATTCGCGATGGCTAACAAGCGCTTCAACTCGACGCGCAGAAGCGTCACGGCGCTTCGCGCAGTATGCTGGTTCCGCGCGAGTCAAGCGCAGCAACGTTGGACAGGCACAAGGATTCGAGAGTGACTGTGGACCCGTCATCACGCCAGCAACCCTCGTTGGCCTGCCCTGTATGCGAGGTCGTGCTTGAGCGAAGGCAGTCCGCTTTCACATGCGAAAACGGGCACTCGTTCGATGTCGCCAAGGAGGGCTACGTCAACCTGCTGCCGTCGCAGTACAAGCGTCGGGGTGTTGAAGGGGACGCGCTCGCGATGCTGCAGGCACGACGACGATTCCTCGACCGTGGCTGCTTCGCTCCGCTCCTAGACGCGCTCGCCGCACGCGTCGGAGCCATTGGATCGGAAGGTGACCGTGCGATCGCGCCAACGGTTGCGGAAGCGGGCTGCGGCGAGGGCTACTATATCGGGAACATCCAGACTCGGCTTGCGGACATCAGCCGAGCCAACTGGCTCGGGACCGACATCTCCAGACCGGCTGTCAGAATGGCGGCGAAGCGATATCCCCATACGCTGTTCTTTGTCTCCGACGTCCACACTCGAATCTACCTTCCAGACGCTTCGGTGGATCTGCTCTTGGATGTGTTCGCCCCCCGCAACCCTGTCGAATTCGCCCGGGTCGTCAAGCCGGGAGGCGGGGCGTTTGTCGTGATTCCGTCGCAGTCCCATCTCGCAGCGCTGCGGACCGCATTCGGTCTCCTCGACATCGAGCAGGACAAGGAGCGCAAGCTCCTCGATCGCTTCGCCAGTCACTTCCGGCTCATCGACCGAAGTGAACTCCGCTTCCTGCTCGAGCTTGACCCCGATGCGGTCGATGACCTGATCGAAATGGGTCCAAGCCGCTGGCATGGACCGCGTAAACCGGCCACGTCGTCCCTGAGTACAGAGGCATCTCTTGTCTTGCTGCATCTTCAGCGCGGCTGACAATGCTGTCCAACAAGCGCATCCTGCAGGCGGCCACAAGGTAGACTGCGGAAGAGAGGAGCGTGCGCCGCAGCAGATGCGCGCGACGTTGGGCGCCGCACACGGGACGTCGCAAGGGGTCCGATGGAAGTGCCACGCAGCAGGCGATCACGTATTCTTCGCGCGCTCGGTTGGACCGTCCTCGGTCTGGTCATGGTTCTCTACATCGGGTTTCCGGTTGCCATGGCCGTGGTGGCAGTGTGGCCAACGCGTGCGGATGTGGGGATGACGCCGGAGGGCTTTCGAGAGGTCGTGATTACGACTTCGGATGCGGTCGAACTGGCGGCATGGTATTCGGAGCCCACGAACGGAGCGGCAGTCATAGTGCTTCACGGAGCTGGAGGGTCGCGGGAGAGCATGCGACGCCAGGCGGCGATGCTCGCGAAGCACGGCTACGGAGTGCTCTCCTTGGACTTGCGCGGTCACGGAGATAGCGAAGGAGCAGTAAATCGCCTGGGCTGGGAAGGAACCCAAGACGTGGCCGCTGCTGTGGAGTTTCTGGAGCAGCAAGATGACGTCGGTGTCTTGGGCGCGTTTGGGTCTTCGATGGGCGGTGAGGTTCTACTGGGGTCGACGGGTGAATTCCCCCAGATCCGGGCTGCCATCACTGACGGCGCAACCCGCCGCAGCACCGAAGAGCTTCTCGCCCTGCCCTCCGAGCGACCGCTGGTGCGCAACTTCACGGCTCGTGTGATGTACTCGGCGGTCCGTCTGCTCACATGGACGGAGCCACCCGAGCCATTGCTCGATGAGATGCTCCGCACGGAGGCGACATCCTTCATGTTGATCGCAGCTGGTGACGCCGAACTCGAAGTGGCATTCAACGAGCACTTCGCAGATGCGCTGGATGAACGCGCAACGCTCTGGGTCGTTCCGGGGGTCACGCACACAGGCGCTTTCTCCCAACACCCTGAAGAGTACGAGCATCGCGTCGTCACCTTCCTCAATGAGCACCTGCTGCGCGCCGAACCCGCGCGTCCAGCCGACTGACGCACACGTTAGGCTGGACGGAAGCCGTTCGTTCGCGGCTGAAACGCCGGGCGTTAGACGCAACCACGGAGACCGCACGGGGGTGCCACGATGCTCGACCTGGAGTTGCTGCCAGGACTCCTGGCCGTATGTCGGCTGTCTGTGGATTCCCCGCTCCCCGGATGGCTTGCCGACGCAACCCTGACCTCAGTGACGTGCTCAGCAGAAGAGACCTCAATCGTCTGCGATGCCTCAGTCGTGCCGCCCGATGTCACGGCTGAGTCAGGGTGGCGTGCCATCAAGGTTTCGGGACCGCTCGATTTCGGCCTTACCGGAATCCTCCTTGCGATCGCGCAGCCACTCGCTGCTGCGGGCGTGCCGATCTTTGCGCTGTCGACGTACGATACCGACTACGTCTTGGTGAAGGAGTCTGCCCTGCCGCAGGCTGTCGAGGCTTTGTCGTCAGCCGGGCATCGGATTGGGTAGGGTGCGTCTAACAAAGCGCATCGAGCTGACGCGCACAATCGCTCGGCGCTTCGCGGTAAGCCGGTGGCGCGCAGCTCATGCGCCACACGTTAGCCCGAATCACAGCACTGGTTTGCCGATACGTATCTTTGGGGATACACTGTGGGCACGTACCAGATTCGGGAGACTGACACGGACCAGAAGTGGTTCGAGTCGCTGCGCGACCTCAACGCGCGGTTTCGCATCGCCGCTCGCATACGTCGCGTCTCCCTCGGACACCTCGGCGATGTCAAGCCGGTCGGAGAGGGCGTTCACGAACTCAGGATCACTTACGGTCCTGGCTATCGTGTCTACTTCATCCAGCATGGCGACACCGTGATCGTCTTGCTCGCGGGCGGCGACAAGTCCACCCAGAAGCGGGACATAGAGCGTGCGAAGGAACTCGCGCGCGGGCTGTGAGGAGGACGGCAATGGCGAAGACGAAGACTCATCCCTGGGATGTGACCCGCTACCTCGATTCCGACGAGGCCATAGCGGCTTACCTCGATGCCGCGCTCGAAGAGGAAGATCCGGCGCTGCTGGCTGCCGCGCTCGGCGACGTCGCGCGCGCAAAGGGGATGACTCGGATCGCCCGCGAGACCGGTCTGGGTCGAGAGAGCCTTTACAAGGCGCTGTCTTCTGAGGGCAATCCGGAGTTCGGCACCGTGCAGAAGGTCGTGCGCTCCCTTGGCCTCAAGCTCCACGTATCGACCTAGGGGGAACACGATGGCGTGGGGGCGAGTCAAGTCGGAACACGGCGGCGCCAAGCGCGGCAAGGGCTACTGGGGCCGGAAGGCTACGGCCAAACAGGCGAGTCGTAGAGCGCGGCGTCGCGACGATCGAGCCGCAG
>DASSAH010000025.1:0-1686 GCA_035685585.1 Coriobacteriia bacterium | reverse complement strand
GCCTCCCGCAACGAGGCGGCAAGCCTGCCGATAGGCGGCAGCGTAAGACCGAGAGAGGCGAGCGTGTCGCCGCTGGACAGCAGCCGCGAGGGAGGGCCGTCGTACGCGAGCGAGCCATCCGAGAGCACGAGGACCCGGTCGGCGACTTGGATGTCGACCAGATGGTGCGTGACGTGGATGATGCCAACCCCCTGTTCGCGGAGGGTCGCCAGCACCGCGAGCACGTCGGCGCGCCCCTGCAGATCGAGCATCGAGGTGGGCTCGTCCAGGACGAGGTACCGGGGCGCCATGGCCAGCGCTCCCGCGATTGCGAGCCGCTGTTTCTGCCCGCCTGACAGGGTATGGGGCTCCCGCGCTTCGAGGCCCGTCAGCCCGACGGTCTCCAGTGCGCTCGCCACCCTGTGGCGCATGAGCATCCGGTCGATTCCGAGGTTCTCAGGCCCGAACGCCACATCGTCTTCGACGGTGGTCGCGACGATCTGGTTGTCCGGGTTCTGGAACACGAGCGCCACGCGGGAACGAACATCCCAGACGCGGCCGGGCTCGTCGGTCGACATACCGTCGACGACCACTCCGCCCGTGGACGGACGCAGCAGTCCGTTGGCAAGGCGGGCGAGCGTCGACTTCCCGGACCCGTTCGGGCCGAGGACGCACACAAGCTCTCCGGGCGCTACCGCTGTGGTGATCTCGCGCACGGCAGGCACAGGCCCGTCCGGCGCTGGGTAGCTGTAGCCCACACCGAGGAACTCGATCATGCGGCGACACCTCTCGCGGGACCCGTGACGCACGAGGAGGGTCCCGCTCCTTCAGCAAAGACCCTCCTCGTGCACTCCGTCGCGTGCCGTGATGGCACAGTGACGGCTATTCGACCAGCTCCAGGATGACCATCGGCGCCGCGTCGCCCTTCCGCGGACCGAGCTTCAGAATGCGGGTGTAGCCGCCGTCTCGATCCGCGAAGCGGGGAGCGACGTCGTCGAAGACCTTGTAGACGATCTCCTTGTTGCCGAGCGCGGCGATAGCCAGGCGCCGCGAGTGGAGGTCGCCACGCTTGCCCCACGTGATCACTCGGTCGACCAATGGACGGACTTCCTTCGCACGGGTCTCGGTCGTCTTGATGCGCTCGTTCGTGAAGACGGCGAGCGCCAGACCGCGCACAATCGCGTTGGTGTGACTCGCGTCGGTACCGAGCTTCCGGCCTTTCTTGAGGTGTCTCATCTGTACGCTCCTACGGTTGTCTCAAGCCGAGGCCGATGGCTTGGAGTTTGTCTTTCACTTCTTCGATCGACTTTGCCCCGAAGTTGCGGATGTTGAGCAGGTCGTTTTCCGAGCACTCCGTGAGGGCGCCGATGGTGTTCACTCCCTGGCGCTTCAGGCAGTTGTACGACCGGACGGTGAGGTCGAGCTCCTCGATGGGGGTGTCGAGCACGACATCGCCCTCGTCGCGTGGCGCAGCGAATATCCCCCCGTCGTTGTCGGCCGATGAGGTCCCCTGCTCGGCGAAGAGCAGCATGTGCTCGTTGATGATGCGGCCTGCCTGCGCCACCGCGTCACCCGGGCCGATCGAGCCGTCGGTCTCGACTTCGAGGATCAGCTTGTCGTAGTCGGTTCGCTGGCCGACGCGGGTGTTCTCCACCACGTACGTGCAGCGGGTCACCGGGCTGAACAGCGAGTCCACGGTGATGACGC
>DASSAH010000024.1:0-1940 GCA_035685585.1 Coriobacteriia bacterium | reverse complement strand
CCGTGCCCTCACCGAGCTCACCAGCGCCCGCCGCGAGCCGCTCGAATCCCACAGCCGCCTGCTCGACGTTCCCGAATGCGGCGGAATCGATGCTGTCCGCCATCGCTCCGAGCGCCTGGCGGTGCCCGTCGGAGAGCCGCGACAGGCCCTCGAGCCCCGCGCGCAGCTCGGCGAGGTGCTCGGCCGCCGAGAAGTCGGGCGAGTCGGCCATCATCGGGTAGACCGACACGACGATGGGCTCGATGGCGATGTCAGTCCCGGTCATCTCGATCGTGACCGTCGTGGAGGGCTGGGGGAACGCCATGAACGTGTGACTCACGGTGGACCCGGAGACGTTCACTATCTGGGCGTCCGACTCGATGTCGGAAAAACGCCTCCCGTCGAGTTCGATCATCACGGGAGCGAGCATCGGCACCCAGTACTCCGCCTGCCGAGTACGCGAGAGGCCGTCAGCGTCCGCATAGGTGACGTCCTCGGTGACGCGGAGCGTGTTCTCGACGGTCACCTCGATGCGTACGCGGCCGTCCGCTCCCGCCAGATCGTCCGGGTGCACCTCTTCGCCGTCGAGGAAGTACGCCGCCGTCACCCTGACCGGAAGCTCGGCCCGGGTGTCCGCGCGGTAGAAGAAGTCCCTGCGCCCCTCGACGTCGAGCGTCCATGCGACGCCGCCGGGACCCACGCGCGGCTCGAGATCGTCTTCGAGCGCCTCCGCCGCCTGAACCTCCCCGGGGTCGGACACGTCGACGGTTCCGTTCCCCTCGAGACGAAGCCAGCTCACCACAACGGTCTCGCGCGGCGCCCCGAGAGCGTCCGCGACGACATACACGGTCTCGTCGTCGTGGAGGGTGAACCCTGGAGGGAGCGCCCGCCCGGACTCCGCGGTAGCGGGCACTCCCGACCCGATGACCGCCAGGACGAGCGCCGCCGCGAGCACCGTGGAGCGCAGGCGGCGGAGCGGATCGGCCGCGCGAGCAGGGAGGACGGATGGGCGCATCAGGACATCACCTTTCTCGAAGTCGAGGCCAGCCGACGCCCGCCCGTTCCAGGACAGGCTGAGCCGCGACGAGCACAGCGGGCATGAGGAAGACCACGGACGCGAAGCTGATCACCGAGCCGCGGGCGATCAGCATCGTGAGGTCGGTCACAGTCGATACGCTCGAGAGGAAGACGAGCCCGATGGTCGCCGCGAACATGGTGCTCGCGCTCACGAGGATCGACGGGCCAGCGCCGCCGAGCGCCGCCCGCATCGCCTGTTCGCGGTCGCCGACCCCGCGCAGCTCCTCCTCGTAGCGGGATGCCAGCACGATCGCGTAGTCGACGGTGGCGCCGAGCTGGATCGCGCCGATCGCAAGTACCGCGACGAAGATGAGTTCGGCGGATTCCAGCGCCGAGATACCCTGGTTGGCGAGTATCGCCAGCTGGATCGCCGCGAGCAGGATGACCGGGAGAGCGAGAGAGCGAAACGCCGCGGCCACGATGAGGGCGATGGCCGCGATGGAGAGCCAGTTCACCCGCGCGACGTCGCCCCGCGAGGTCTCCTCGAGGTCACTCATGAGCACGCTCTGTCCTGTGACTAGGGCCGTTCCGGGATAGTCGGCAGCCACCTCACGCAGGCCCGCGATGACCTCGGCGGTGCGCTCATCGTCGAAGTCGAACGGCGTGTACGCGGCGACGTACGTGAACCCGTCACTGACGAACCCGTCGCGCACCCCGTCCGGCACGAACTCCGCGGGGATCAGCGGTGGCACCACTGAGGTGAACGATATCGCCTCGCTCACTCCCTCGACATCGCTCACCGCGCGGGTGAGGCGGTCGAGGTCGGCGACCCGCCCGGTGTCCTCGGCCACCACGAAGAAGCTCTGCGCTTGGCCGAAGTCGTCCGCGAGACGCTCCCTCGCCTGGAGCGCGGGGAGGTCGCCGGGCAGCGCGCGGTTGAGGTC
>DASSAH010000023.1:0-16087 GCA_035685585.1 Coriobacteriia bacterium | reverse complement strand
ACGGTGGCCGTGGGATGACCCGCTGCTGTGGCCGCCGCAGTACCGTAGCCAGCCATGAACACGTCCGGTGCTCCGTGCGCGAACGCGGGCGCGGTGGCCGTGTTGTCGAGCGTGCCGCCCTTGACCGCGATCCCGCCGCCGGGCAACGGGAAGTTGCCCCACGAGAGGAAGTCGCCGAGGCCGGCGCCCCAACCCAGACCACCGGTGTTGTTCGTGTTGTCGTAGCCGGGGTAGAGCGCGCTCAGCGCGAGGGCGACCGGAACGTACTCCTTGACGATGAAGTCGCCGACCTCCTGCATGATCTCCTTGAAGGTGTCACACTTCGCCTGGAAGTCCATGTCGTCCTTGTTGACCGTGACACCGCCCGCGACCAGGTTCGAGGTCATCGGCGCGCGGCCTATGAACAGCGCGCTCGCCTCGAAGACGAGACGGCGCATGCGAAGCGCCTTCACGTACTGCGTGATGACCGCCGACCACAAGTCCTTCGAGAAGCCCTCAACCACTTCGGGCAGCACCCGGCCATTGGACAGGAGCCGCGGGTGGTAGTCGCCCTGGTGCCAGTACGGCGTCCACGGCGGCATGTTGGGACCCTGGACGTAGCTCTGCGCGGTCAGGTGGTAGAAGTGCGTGATGCTCGACATGAGGTTGTCGCAGGCGACCCCGAGGTTTCGCAGATGCATCGCCTTCGGGGTGATGCCCATCCCACCATCCATCGTGTCGGTGTCCCACGTCATGTAGCCCTTGCTGTAACCGAGAACCGCATCCGCGGCGTATGAGGCACACGTGCCATGCGGGACTGGTCAAACGCCGCAGATGCGCTGCGTGTACGTGATCGCATCGTTGGCCTCGCGCCCAAGCATGAGGTTCTCGAAGCCGCGCCACAGGTTGCCGTGCGTGAACGCCCTCTGGATCGTGCCGTTGGACAATTCGACCGCGATGCCGAGGTGCCCTTCGATGCGTGTGACCGGGTCGACTTCTCTGACCGTGGGACTGCCGGGGTAGGTGATAGCCATGTGTACTCCCTCCTTCCTGTCCTACCTGAGGACGAACGGGACGAAACTGTCGGGATAGCCCGCCTCGGTGCATCCCATGCAGGGATGTCCGGACATGATGCAGTTGCCGCCCTGCTTGCCGCCGAAGCCAGCGACGCCGTACGAGTCGACGGTGGCGTCCGTACGGATGTTCTCGGGCTGCTGGCCGTTCCAGCCGTGCACCCCGCAGAGCGAGTTCACCGACGGACCTTTGCAGCCGATGAGCTGCAGACAGCCGGGCTCGCCAGGGTTGTCGGCGAAGACGCCCCTCGCGTAGTCGGCGTAGCGCGCGCATGCCGGGCCGTGCAGCGGTGTTCCGTACACCGCGTTCAGCCGCCGTGTGGCGTCCACGCCGCCGTGGATGACCGGAAGGCCGGACGTCGGCCGCCGCAGGATGCCGAGCGGTCCGACGGTGCCTGGCGGCGCGTTGAGCGTCGCCCTCAGGTCGATGAGGAAGCACACCACCGTGAGCGTGAACCACCACGGGTTCGGCGGGCATCCGGGCACGTTGACGACCTTGTTCGCCGCCGCAGTCAGGCCTTTGTACGTCAGGTACTCGTGCGTGCTCATCGATCCGGTCTGGCGTCCCTTGTTGTCGCCCTGGCCCACCCCGAGGAAGTTCTGGAAGAGCGGGGAGACCGCCGACGGGAACCCGCCGAACGACGAGCACTGCCCGATGGAGATGACAGCCGCGCAGTCAGCCCTGCTCGCGAGCTTCTCGACGACGCGGTCGAAGTCGAGGTCGTCGGTGCCGTCGTTGGGCATGCCCACGGAGCACCACGGGTGGGTGCCGGTGTCGCCCCACGCGCCGCCCTTCTCGTCTGCCTGTGTCGAACCCTCGACCACGAGCACGAAGGGGTCGTCCCCGCCGGTGTAGTGCATGTTCTCGTTGAGAAACCGGTACGCCATGTCGCCGCCCATGTTCATGGCGGTCTCGATGAACTGCAGGTCGATCCAGTCAATCAGGATGTCCTGGACGTTCACCGCAAACGGAGAGCCGTCGACGTTGAAGCCGTTGTTCTGGAGCGTGCGCGGGACAGCGCCGTCCGCGGCGAGCCCGAGCGCGTCGAGCGTGCTGTACGGAAGCGTGCGGACCGCCTTGCCACGGGCGTCCTCATACAGACTGAGCAGTGAGACCGTGCAGCCGGTGCACGCGGCACCGTTGACCCACAGCACCTTTGGCTTCACGCCTGCGCCGAGCCCGCCGATAGCCAGCGCCTCGGTGATCTTCGCGACCTGGGCCGAGCTGAATCCGAGCGATGCGGCCAGCGCGCTCATCCCCGCGACGAACTGTCGTCTGGTTACTGCCATGTTCCCCTTGCCCCCTTTCAGTGAATCGATCGCCGGAAAGAAACGTGATCGCCTCGCGCAGATGCAGGGCTAGCGACTCCCTCCTTCCACGCCCCATGCGAGGCCCGCGCGGACGGTGAGAGAGCGAACACGGACGGATGTCGCGTGACGCTCCGAATGGTCACACGGCGCCGGTGACCGCGGACACGAGGGCGGGAGAAGGAAGGAAGTGCGGGACAGGCACGCTGTCCCCGCGTCTGAGGCTGTCCACCGATGGTTCATCAGCAGCGCGTCCCTTACCCCTGTGTGGCCTCGCGGTTCGTCTGAGAGCTGCCGGCTCTCGTAACGCGACATCCGCGGCCTGTCGACCGGGCCGGCCGGCTCACGCCGATCGACGCCGTTCGACATGTAACAATAGTTACAGAGCTGATTCTACCCGCTATCCGCGGACCTGGCAACCCCCTTGTGGAGAGAAGCCGCGTCCCCGTCTCACGCCGATCCCGTCCCGCGCCCGAACCGCTCGAGGTACTCCTCGTGATCGACCGCGTCCACCTCAAGAGCTCGCGCGAGTCGGCGCAGCTCGAGACCTTCGGTGCAGAAGACCCGTGCGCGCCTGGCCACCGACAGCACCGAGGCGGTCTCGTACTCGACCTCGAGCTGCTTCGCGATCGACCTGGCGTCGGAGTCGGAGTGCTCCACCGCGTGCAAGAGTTCCTTGAGACGCACGTCTTGGACCTCGACCTCCCGGTACCGCTCGTACGTCGCCGGCATGACCATCCAGTAGACGCGCCGCTTGCCGCGCGCCATCTGGTCGACGAAGGCGCCGTCTATCGCGGAGTCGATGAAGTCGTCCGTCGCGAAGAAGCGTCGGCGGCGCAACAAGAGGAGGAGCGGCAGCAGGAGGAGCGGCGCGAGGCACCACAGCCAGTAGGGCGGCACGATGACGGCCGGCACGGGCGCCAGCTGCTCGGGCCAACCCCAGACCTGGACGCGGCCGTTGCCCATGTCAGTCACGAAGATCCGGTTGCGCTGACCCACGGACAGGTCGTTCGGGAACGCGAACTCGCCGTCGAGGATGCCGCGACGCCCGAACACCAGCTGACGTTCGCCCTCCATGCTCCAGAACGTCGCGTCGTGCGAGAGCGTGTCGGCGACGACCGCGAAGGTGACCGGCGTCGCCTCCGCGCTCTCCAGCGAGACGAAGTCGAAGCCACGGGGAAGGCCCTGCGTGGGGATGATACGCACGGGCGTACCTGCGTCGTCGAGCACTTTCAGGCGGCGGTTGTTGCTGTCGGCGACCCAGATCTCGTCCTCGTGGACCTTGACGCTGTTCGGGAACTGGAAGAAATCGGGATGCTCGGTGGCCACCTGCACGGCCCCCGTGATCCCCGAGGACCACAGGAACTCCCCGTCGGGGCTGAAGGCAAGCACTCGATGCGACTTCAGCAGGTCTGTCACGTACATCGTCCCGTCCGGCGCGAACGCGATCGCGAGCGGCACCCACTGCACGCCGCCCGTCTCGAACTCGGGCAGCTGATCGTCGGGCAGACTCGGATCGAACTCCCCGACATGCGTCCCGTCGAACTGGAAGATCTGCACCGACCGTGTGCGGCGATCGGACACGTAGAAGAAGCCGTCAGCGGGGTTGCGCGCGACGTACAGAGGCGTGTCCAGGACGTCCTCGCCGAACGAGTAGCGGAATTCGCCGTCCACACCGAAGACGAACACCTTGCCCGCGCGCGAGTCCGGCACGTACACCTGGCCGCCGTGCTCGAGCACTCCCGTCGGCCGCTGGAGCCGGTCACCCTCTGGTCCGCTGAACGAGTAGAGGTACTCGGGTGCCGTGAGCTCATCTGCGGCCACCTGGATGAAGGGCATCGCGAGCTGCCGGGTCGCCCGGTAGTTGATGATCGTGGCGATCAATCCGAGCAGCAGGAGCGTAAGGAGAACGATCGCTGCTATCAGCCGCTTGCGGCGCTTAGTCACTCCGGCACCCCACCTTCGCCGGTCCGCCGCATCACGGCTCCAGCCTCTCTACCGCGGCTTTGATGGCCGCATCGTCCGGCGCGAGCTCCAGCGCCTCCTTGTAGACCTCCAACGCCCCTGCCGCGTCCTCCATCGCTTCCAGCACCTCGGCGTGAAGCACCGCGTACTCCGAGCCGTCGGGGGCGAGCGCCCTCGTGATCAGTGCCGCCTCGAGCGCGGCCTCCGTGTCCCCGTCATCGAGCGCCGTGCGCGCCGTCTCCTCCCACTGCTCGACGGTGCCGATCGAGGCGAGCGCCTCGGCCGGCAACTCGTTGTCGGGCGCGAGAGCAGCGGCACGCGTGAAGTGCACGGCGGCGTTGATGAGGTCGTCTTTCGAGAGGTAGACCTGACCCATCTCGTAGTGCGCCTGGGCGAACTCGGGATCGAAGACGAGCGATATCTCGAACTGCTCCAAGGCCGAGACGTAGTCCTCGATACCCTTGAAGGCCAGTCCCAGCCCGAAGTACGCGTCGGCGGCGCCGCGATTCATGCGGATGACCGCCTTGAAGTAGCCGATCGCCTCTTCGAAGCGAGCCGTGTCGAGCGCAGACTCCCCGAGGTAGTAGAAGGCGAGCTCCCGGTTGAGCTGGATGTCCCTGAATTGGGACCCCTCGGTCAGGTCGATGACCTTCTGCAGGTACTCGTCGGCCACCTCATGGTCCTGTTCCATGAGCGCGACCATGCCGAGCACGAGATGCGCGCCGGTGTGCTCCGGACTCAGTTCGAGCGCCACGTTGAGCTCTCGGACCGCGTCCTCCATCCGGCCGGCGGCGGCGTACGCCTCGCCGAGCTTGACGCGAGGCGCGGGATCGTTGGGCGACTGTTCGATCTGGGCGCTCAGCTCCGCGAAGAGCCTCGTCCGGGGGTCGGCCCCCTCCTCGACCGCGCGTCCCTCGGCTATCGAGTACGCAAGGTAGGCGCCGGCGCCGAGCACAGCGATGAGGAGCATGGCGCCGACGAACGCAAGCGCGCGGTCGAGCGGCTGGCGGCGAGGGGCGATAGGGCGAGCCGATTCATCTTGCATGCGTGTCGTCTCCCATGCGCGGGGTACGTCCGGTTACACGCCATCGGCCGGGAGTCATGTCCCCCGACCGACGAGAGCGACAGTAGTCTGTCGCACACCACTCTGTCAAACCTTACGGGAGTCGGGCGCCCGGCCTGCCGAGTTCGGCCACCGGGCCCTCCGCATGACATCGCCCGCAGAGTTGCGCGCCCGGCCACGGGGCGATGAGCACTCGCCTGAAGTCGAGCGCCCCGTGGCAGTCGTAGCAGATCCGCAGGTCGTGTCCCAGCTCGACCGGTGAACCGACGTGCTCGCGCGCGGCGCCGTTCGCGACAGGCGCTCCCCAGGTCACATGGCATTCGTAACAGCGGTACGGCCTGCCCTTGACCTCCTCGACCTCGAAGTGGACCGCGTGAGGCGCGAGCTTCCGGTCGCGGAGCTGCGTGCGTGGCATCGTCGCCATCTCCTCATGGCAGGCGACGCAGTTCTCCTCGACCAGGTAGACGTGGCGGACTTCCTCGTGATGACAGTCCTGGCACCACCGGCGATCGGTGTGGCAGATGTCGCAGTCGTTCTCGGGCCGTGTGCTGAACTCCGACTCACCGTGCGCGGTGAGCCAGGCGCTGGGATGCGGCGTGGGCGTCTGGTGACAGCGCTCGCACGACGGGGAATCGTGACACGCCCAGCACGTGCCCGCCGCGTCGAGGAACCGCCGCCCGTGCTCGGAGAGCCATGCCACCTCGGCGTGGTCGTCAGGGATCACGTAGCGGGCCGGAGTCCCGTCGGCCATCGTCCGCCCCGCGCGGTGGCACTCCTGGCAGAACGGCCCCTTGTGACAGAGCGTGCAGTACGTCTCGTCCTCCTCGACCATGGCCGGGTGCTCGCGAGCGGCGAAATCGGGGGTGTGGTTGACGGGGACCAGCTCGAAGGCGGGTGGGTGGCACGCGCCGCACTCCTCCGTCGCCACGAGCCCACGTTCGCTGTGGGCGAGACTGTGACAGCGGTAGCAGGCGGCCATCGTGTTGCGCGCCGTCCCCTCGGCGGTGTGCGGGAAGACGGCGTGACACGCCCGGCATCCCACACCCAGAACGAGATGGTCGTCGTGGTAGAAGATGATGCGGCCCGGCGCGAAATCGTCGATGTCGTAGTGACAGAAGACGCACTGGCTCGGGGTGACCGGGCCCCCGAGCGCGATCCGCACGGGAGCGCGATCGGGCCGGGTCGGCACTGATGCGATGTACGCGGGGGGCATTCTCGGGACGTCGGCCGCAAGCTCCGTGTGACAGGCGTCACAGTCCCGCGGCGCGTAGTGACACAACATGCACTGGTTGACGCCGTCCTCGACGGTCGCACGCGCGTGCGGTTCGGCGGCCCAGTCATCGGTGTGTGTTCGCGGCCGCAAGCGGAACTGCGGGGTGTGGCAGGTCTCGCACTGCCCTGAGGCGAGCGCCGAACCCGCGGTGTGGGGAACACCGTGACACGTGAAGCACGTCGCCATCGCCGGCCGCTCGGTCCGTCCCGCCTCGTGAGGCATGCTCGGATGGCACGACGCACACGCGAAGAGGATGTGCGTGCCGTGGCTGAAGACGAGTCCGGGCGTCTCGGCCTCGTCAAGCCTGACGTGGCACGGACTGCACGACTCCTGCGTCACCTCGCCGGTCAGATCGACCACGGGCACGTCGGGGGCTGACGCAGGCGTGGCGAACGCTATCGCACCGGCGACCGCCAGGGCGAACAGCGCCACACCAGCGAGCAATGAGGCGCGACGAAGACCGCGTGTCGAGGCCGAGCGCTGCATCAATCGGCACCTTGCGGGAATCGCGGACATGCCGGGACCGGACCCCGCCGCGGCCGGGACGTCGCACGCGTGCGCAACGTGACTGGGATGCCGCGACGTACCCATACAGTCTATGAGCAGGGGTTATCTGTGTCAATGGCCACCCCGCCCGCACGGGCGGCTGTCGACACCGCCCTGTCGTCGCGGTCACGAAACGCATATCATGCCCTGTGGCAGATGAGGGGGCATAGTGGGGCGGATCGACCTGTTCAGGATCATCGCGGCGCGCTTCCTGTCGCGCGTAGGGAGCGAGGCCGCGTTCTTCGTCGGGGTGTGGGGTAAGGCGGCGTTCGAGCTTGACGCCACCGCTGCCGATCTCGCGGTGCTGATGGTGGGGCTGACGCTGGCGACCATGCTCGGCGGCGCCGTGGCAGGCGTTCTCGTCGACCGGCACGGTCCGCGGGTGGTGCTCGCGCTCGCGGAGCTCGCGTTCGTGCCCACCGCGCTTGCCTTCATCTGGGCGGATTCCATGGCTGCAGTCACCGCCATCGCCGCGCTGTGGGCGTTCGTAGGGACCCCTGTCTACACGGCCGGAGACTCCTTCGCCCCCTATCTCACCGATCGGCCCGAAGAACTCAAGCGGGTCAACTCTCTGCTCAACGCGGCGGGCTCTCTGTCGTTCGTCCTCGGACCCGCGGCTGGCGCGCTCATCGCGCGATACCTCGACTTGAACTGGGTCTTCGTCTTCGACGCCGCCACCTCGATCGCGGCGGCCGCGATCGTCTGGCGCGCGCGCCTCCGACGGGTCCCCGAGCCGGCGCGAGGGCCGCGCCGTCCCGTCCTGGCGGAGATGGCGGCGGGCGTGCGCGTCGCGTACCGCATGCGCGCGCTTCGCTACTACATCATCGCGGGAACGCTCGCGTGGGTGAGCTTCAGCGCGTTCGGCGTCCTGGAGCCCCTCTTCTTCCGAGACATCGTCAGGTCGGACGTCGAGGTGCTCGGGTGGGTCAACGCCTTCTTCGGCCTGGGCATGCTAGCTGGGTCGGCCCTTCTCACCCGGATGCGCCCGGGCGTGCTCTCCGCACGCGGCCTAGCTGTCACGATCGTCGTGAGCGGCTTCGGTTCGATCATCTACGTCGGCACCGCGGACCTGCGCGTGGTGTATGGCGGCGCGCTTCTATGGGGCGTCGTGATCGGTGTGCTTGAGCCGCTGTTGCGCACGCTGATCCATCGTGACACCCCCCACGAAGTGGTGGGGCGGGTCATCGGCACGGTCGACGTCCACCGCCGGGCGGGCGAGCTCATCCCGCTTGCTTTCGCCCCCGCCGTCGCCGGACTCATCGGGATACAGTTCACGATGATCGCCGGGGCGCTCCTCGCCTCGGCCGCCATGTTGGCGTCCTACGGCGAGGCGCGCTCAATCGACCGGGAACTCGGCCATCGGCCCGTCCCGGAGGGCGGGATCGCGCCAATCACACCGGCGGAGGAGCCGGTGTCGCACCTGCCCTAGTACCGGCTCGGCGCGACACCCCGCACATGGCACCCGGAGCAGAAGAGCTCCGTGTGACACTGGTAGCAGTCCATGATGTCGGTCTCAGGCGCCAGCGAGACCTCGTCATGCTGGTCAAGCCAGGGGATACGCGGGTCACCCGCCGGATGGTGGCACTGGTCGCAGTTGGTCGCGTTCAGCGCGGGATCGCCGGTCTCGTTGTGGCAGAGCGCGCAGCTCGCGGGATTCGCGTCAGCGGGAGCGACGTGGTCCTCGGCAAAGCCCTCAGGATGCGGGATCTCAACACCGTGGCACCCGTCGCAGAACTCGCGCTCGATGTGGCAGCTCTGACAGTAGCCCACAGCGGCGACGGGCGGGAGCGCTGCCATGCGCTCGGCGTCGGTGGCGTCAGGACCCGGCGGCGGCGGGAGCTCGGCGCGCGCGGCGGTCAGGGCCTCGTAGTCCTCACGGGCCATCTCGGCGTGTCCCGAGCTGTCGCCGTAGAGCTCGTAGAAGCCCGGCTCGTCGTGGTTGGCGGGTATGAGGTCGAAGTCGGGCGTGTGGCACGCCTCGCACGCGCCGGTGGCCACGATGCCGCTCACCGACTCGCCGGTGAGTGTGTGACAGCGGTAGCATGCCGTCATCTCCATGAAGTTCTCGTGGAAGTAGCTCGGCTCGCCGGTGTTGGGGTCTCTCAAGACGAGCTCAAAGTCCTGCACGTGGGCCACGCGGTTGTGACAGACCGTGCAGTGGATGCCGTCCTCGTCGTGGATGGCGTGGTCCATGATGATGCCCGGGCTCGGGGTGACGGTACGCTTCGCGAGGTCGTGGCATTGCGTGCACATCTCCGTGCCGAACTGCTTCTGGTCAAGCGCCACGCTCGAGTCGGCGTTGAGCGGCTGGGAGTAGTGCTGGGCGACGGTCTTGTAGAGCTTGGGCAACGTCGTGACCTTCTTGATGACGAAGCTCACCGGGTCTTGGTTGATCGGCACGTGGCACGACAGACACCAGAGTGTCGAGTGCGACGAGCGCTCGAAGGAGGTGATCGTGTCGGCCTGCACGACGTGGCAGGGCACCGCGCAGAACCAGTTCGTCGAGGTGACGCCCAAGGCGGCCACGACCACGACGGCGAGGACGAACACGCCGGTGCCGGTCCACATGATGAAGCGCGGTCGGCGCGCCGGGTCCTTGAAGCCTGCGATCAACCGCCTGAACAGTCGCACACCGTCCCCCGTTCTCCACCCAGCGACACGGCCGTGCCCGGCCTGGACCGGGATTCCCGCTCGTTCTTTGTTTCACATCATAGTCTAGCGCACACCGCGCCCCCGCGCTCAAGAGTCACTCTGAAAGCCGACCGCCTTCTTACGGCGTGTGACACCGCGTGCAGAACGCGTCGACGACCGGCAGCGCCGGGTCGCTGCGTGTGACCCGGAACACCGGTTGATCGCTCTCGTGCGGGAAGACCTGGAAGCGCGGGTTGTCGTGCGGCACCGGCTCGGTGGCGCCGATCGACGGATAGAACGTCACCGCGAACTCCTGCTCGGGCAAGAGCACGGGCGATCCGTCGAGCACCCCTCCGACACTGCGCGCATCCTCGTGGCACTGCTGGCAGATCGGGCCGACGCCGCGCTGCTCACCGTAGTGAGCCCGCATGTTCCCCGGTTCGTGCGGCATCACATAGCCGCGGTTCGAACCGCCGAGCGACCCCCACGCGGTCTCGGTCGTGTTCGTGCCTGTCACGACCCTGACCCTGTCGTAGTACCAGTTGCCCCCGCTCTCGAACGCGACCGGATGACGAGTGGTCTCCGGGGTGGCGCCGGCATCCAGATGCCATCCGCGATGACACGCAGCGCACCAGTCCGAACCGTATCGCTCCACAAACGTCCCGTCAGCTCGCTCGAGTCTTCTGAGGAGCCGGTTGGTCGGCAGCGCACCGGGAGTCGCGGTCTCGCTTCCCGCCGGCGCCCGAATGCGGTCACCGACGAACGGCTCCACCGTCTGCGCGGAACGGGGTATGGTCCCCGCGTCGTGCGGCGAGTGGCAGTCGACGCACGTCAACGTGTTGCCCGGCCCTGAGAACGCCCCATCGCGTGGGCCGCCCGCCGGGTCCCCGCCGGGAATCGTCCGAGTGACCTCGATGCTGTGTGACGCCGCAGGCTCGTCGCCCGTTCTCGCTTTGATGACCCCGTACACGCCTCTGCCCCCCGTGCCGTCATGGCACGACGTGCAGACCTCCCTGATCGTGTTGCCGGGAAGCAGGTAGATGGAGCCCGTCGCCGAGTGGACGCTGTGGCAGACCGCGCACTTCCGAGTGGTGAGACCGTAGTTCCCGTGCGGGCCCTTGCGTGTGGCGGCGATCGTGTCGGTGGTCGCCTCGGTGCCTTCGAGGCCATGGCACTCGGCGCATGTCCTTCCCGTAGGCGGGTCGAACGGGTCGTACGCGACCGCCTCGGACGCAGCGCCGAACATGACCGCCGCCACCGTGACAGCCGTCACAATGACCGCGCGGACAAGACCTGGCGAAGCCGAAGGTCGAAACGCACGTGCCATACGCATAATCATACCCGAAAGCACATCCCGTGCCACACAAAACACCTGCTTAACGGGCATGAACCGGCGTCCTGCCTGTGGGCGGTGCGTCATCAGCGCACCACCTCCAAGAGCTGGACCCGGCCGTTTTCCTTGTCCGAGACGAGCAGCCGCTCCCCGGCCGCCTCGATGCTGTTGGCGAAGTTCATCTGCCCCGGCGTGGTCCCGCGCTCCCCATAGGTGCCTTTGAGCCGCCCATCAGGCGTGAACAGCGCGATAGAGAAGTTGAACGTGTCGAGCACCGCGATCGTCCCGTCTTCCGTGACCGCGACACTCCTCGGCAGGCCGAACTCGTACGGCTCGCGGGCGCCGGCCGCTCGGGCTTCGTCATCGCTCGTCCCGGGGACCTTCCCGATCGACCACAGGTGCTCACCGAGCGCCGAGAGCACCTGCACGCGGTGATTATTCGAGTCCGCAACGATGATGCGTCCACTGCCGAGCACGTCGATGCCGGTGATGTGGTTGAACTCTCCGGGACCCGTGCCCGGCCGGCCGAACTGGCGCACGAACTCGCCCTCGGCGGTGAAGACGACGACCTGGTACGTGTCCGCGGCGTACACCAGGTCACCGTCTACCGCCACATCCGTCACCGCGATGCCGAACCCGTCCTGCCCCGAGGCCCCGCGGCCAACCACGGTCGCCGGGTCCGGGAACCGCCTCACGAACGTGCCCTCGCTGTCGAACACCTGGACCTGGTCGTTACGGAAGTCCGCGACGTAGATGGTGCCGTCCGCGTCGACATCGATGCCGAGCGGATAGTTCATCAGGCCCTCTTCCCAGGTCGACTCGTACCCAGGAAGCGGTTTGGCGATCCCAAACCCTCCGAACTCGAAGAGGTAGCGGCCGTCCGAGTCGAACACCACGACCCGGTTGTTGCCGGTGTCCGCGACGTAGATGCGTCCCGCGTCGTCCACCGTCCCTCCCATGGGCCGAGCGAACTCGGGGCGCTCCCCTCGGCCGGGACCGCTGATGGTGAGCACCGGAACGATGCCGCCGACCTCCTCTCCTCCCCGAACCACGAGCGCTTCGTCTCGAGGATAGAGGGTCAGGAAGGCGACGAAGAGCACGAGGAAGAGGGCCACGGCGAGCGCGATCCGCCGTAGCGCCGGTGACGGCCGCCGGTCCGCGACGGGAGACGCCGCGGCGGGGTCCGGAGCGGGCGGCGCCGGTGGCGGCGCTGAGGGCTCTGGCGTCCTTCCTGAGGTCTCGGTCACGCGATTCACTCCAAGGACTGTGCTGACGCGCGCGAACGCGCCCGGAATGCGCGTCCCACACGCGGCGATCGAAGCCGCTGGACGTCACGCGGGCACCGTCGCTTCAGCGGGCGCCCTCCCCTCACACTCTCCCGACCGGGCAGAACGCGGGCAAGAGCCTTCGCAGAAAGCACATCTATCGCACAGACGAAGTGCGCACGGACGGCGCAGCGCCCATGACGCTCGAAGAGCCGACGCGATTCAGTCGCCGCGAGTGGCCGAACCCAGATGGAACGAGAGAATCTGCAGTTCCCCCGCGACATCCGCCTGACGCACCTGTACGCCCTTGGGCACCTGCAGCTGGACCGGCGCGAAGTTCATGATGGCCCGAACGCCTGACGCGACCAGTCGGTCCACGACGCCTTGGGCGGACCTGACAGGCACGGTCACGATGGCGATCTCGACCCCCCTGCGCGTCACGACGTCTTCGAGCTCATCGACGCTCTCGACCACCAGGCCGCCAACGGCGGCGCCCACCTTACCGGGGTCGGCGTCCAGTACCGCGACGACCCTCATGCCCCGCTTCTCGAATCCCGGGTAGCTCTGAAGCGCACTGCCGAGCCGCCCGTACCCGACGATGGCGACCCGTCGCTGCTCGGTCAGACCGAGGTTGCGGGACAGATGGCCGATGAGCGAGTCTACGTCGTAGCCGATGCCGCGCGTGCCGAGCTCGCCCAGGTACGAGAGGTCCTTGCGGACCTGGGCCGCGTTCGTGCCGGCCATGTCGGCTATCTGGAGCGAACTGATCACCGGCATGTGCATCGCACTCGCCTGCAACAGGCAGCGCAGATACACCGGCAACCGCTGCACGGTCGCCTCAGGGACCCTCGAAAGCGACATGCTCCCCCCTTCCCGGCCGACGCGCGGCGGGTCACTCGCCCGCGGTGCCCGTCGCTCCGGCCGCCGTCGCGATCATCTCATCAATCCCCGGGAACTGCGGGTTGAGGACGCGAATCTGCTCGAACTGCTCGAGTGCCGCGGCCGGGTCCCCGTCCCGAAGGTAGATCTCACCGAGTATCTTGCGAGGGTCAGCGTACGCCGGGTCCATCTCGATCGCAAAGAGCAGCTCCTCGACAGCTTCCTCGGTCTGACCCGTGGCGTCGAGCGCGACAGCGTACTGGAACCGGATGCCTGGCCCGAACTCGCTCACCTCGATGCCCTTGCGGGCCCACCGCTTCGCTTCCTCGAAGTAGTCAGGCGACAGGGCCTGACCGGCAATGTTGTAGACGTTCGCGATGAACATGTAGTTGTCGTACTCGTGCGGAACGAACTCGATGGTGTCGATGAGCGAGGTCTCAGCGATGCGAAACGCGCTCTCCGCCTGTGCGCGGGTCGCCGTGGTGTCCGCACCGGCCTGCTCCTGCATGCGTACTTGCTGGAGGAACGAGAGGAACGCCTCCACCTCGATGAGGCCGACTCGTGTGCGGTACATGTCGTTTAAGGGGTTGAGCCGCGCCGCCTCCTCCGCATGGGCGAGACGCTGCGCGTGTCCGGCGCCGATGTACGACAGCAAGTGGTGCCGGTCGGCAAGCAGGTAGGTCGCATTGCCGACCGAGGCAACAGCGATCGCGAGCACCACGGCTCCGGCAGCGATCTTCCCCCACGCAGGCGGCCGGAGCTCCACCGCTCGGGCGCCTGGCGACATGAGCGCGGCGAACAGGATCCAGGCAAGGAACGTCGAGCCCGTCACCGAGATGCCGAACGTCAGATGCACGAGATAACCGATGACGGCGGCCCACATCCCCGAGAGCAGGAGCGCTCCGCTCGCTCCTCGCGAGCGGTCTGCCGTGGCAAACACCGTCCTGATCGAGAGCACGGCCACCGCTGCGAAGACGCCGTACACGAGCAGCATCCCCGGGATGCCCACCCCTGAGGTGAGCTGCAATACGTAGTTGTGGGCGTTGTCGGCGACCGACTGATGGCCGGCGGCGGCCGTGTACTCGATGGGCTTGTAGCCGGGGAAGATGAGCCGGAACGTGTCGAGCCCGAACCCGAAGATCGGTCGGTCGAGCGTCGCGCGCCACGCCGCGTCCCATATCTGGAAGCGCGTCACGGCGCTCCCTTCGCCGAACTCGAGGATCGACACGAGGCGGTTCCACGCGTTCATCACGGGATCGTCGGTCGCAAGACTCCGGCCGACCGCCACCGCGGCCAGGGCAGCCGCGGCGCCCGCGAACGACCAGTCGACGCGAGTGGGCCTGACCCGCATCCGCCACGCCGCGATACCCAGCGCGATGAGCGCGACGGCGCCCCCGATCCACGCCCCTCTCGTGAACGCGACGACCCAGCAGAGCGCTGTGAGCATCACGCCGGACCAGTAGAGCGCCCTCCACCGCCGGTCCGGCTCAGAGAGCGCGAGCGACAGGGCGATCGGGAGCACGATGACGAGGAAGCCACCCAGCATGTTGGGATTCCCGAACGTCGAGAAGGCCCGGTTCGCCTCGAACGGGAGCTCGGCCCAGTTGAGCGGGTCCGCGCCCAGGTACTGGAGCACCCCGTACCCGCCGACGACAACACCCGAGAAGAAGAGCGTGCGTGCGAGCGAGCGGACTCGCGAGAGGCGGTCGAGGTATTGCACAGCGAGGAAGTAGACCACAGCGTAGTTCACGAACGAGATGAGCCCCTCGAAACGCCGGTACTTGCCGAAGAGCGCCGTCTCCGGATGGATGGACAGCACTGTGGACAGCGCCAGCCATCCGAGCATGGCAAGGATGAGGTAGTCGACCTTCGTGCGCCTGACCGCACCGCCGAAGACGAGCATGTGACAGGCCCACGCGGCGAGGGCGACGAGCGTGAGTGCGCGCAACACAGCGACCTTGACTATGTCGAACTGGTCGAACGAGAACGGCATCTCGATGCCAGGAAGCCAGGTCCAGTTCGCGATCGCCACCGGCACCGCGAAGACCATCGCGTGGAGCGCGTACCATGCGATGCGCTGCGGCATCGACATCTCAGTGGCCACCGCCACAGCCGGCCGCCGGTTCTTCTTTGTGCGCTTGGACACACCCGCTCCTATCTGGCGCCCCTGCCGGTAAGCACCACGCGCAGGGTGTCGAAGACGATCTGCAGGTCCATCGAGACTGTCTGATGATACAGGTAGATGAGGTCGTACTTCAGCTTTCGCTCGGGAGTCGTCGCGTAATCTCCAGAGACCTGGGCAAGCCCCGTCACCCCCGGCTTGATGCGGAACCGCTCACGGTACCCGGGAATCTCCACGCTGTACCGCTCGGTGAAGTACGGCCGCTCAGGCCTCGGGCCGACAAAACTCATCTGCCCGGCGATGATGTTGGCAAGCTGGGGAAGCTCGTCGAGCCGGTAGCGCCGCAGCACGCGGCCGACCGGCGTGACGCGCGGATCGTCGCGCTCCGCGAGCACCGGGCCGGATGCCCGCTCGGCATCGCGCACCATCGTGCGGAACTTCAGCAGCGGAAACGGCCGCATGTCGCGACCGGACCGCTCCTGCACGTACAGAACCGGCCAGCCCATCGTGACAAGGACCGCCAACGCCGAGAGCAGCAGCACCGGCGAGAGGACGACGAGCAGGACTGCCGAGCCCGTGATGTCGATCGCGCGTTTGAGGGTCGCGTACCAGGTCGGGACGCCCGTGCGGGTGATCTCCATGAGTGGGAT
>DASSAH010000022.1:0-1931 GCA_035685585.1 Coriobacteriia bacterium | reverse complement strand
GGTTGCGAGTGACATCCCGGCGGTCCTCGAGTACACCCGCGACGTGCTCGTGCTCCACGACGACGAAGTCGCCGCGGTCACAGCCACCGGCGTGCGGGTCACCTCGATCGACGGGACTGATGTCGCCGCCCCCGAGATGATGCGCGTGGAGTGGGACCTCGCGGCCGCGGAGAAGAATGGCTACGAGGACTTCATGCTCAAAGAGATCTACGAGCAGCCGCATGCCATCCGCGAAACGCTTCGCGGGCGGATGAGCGAGAGCGGCGAGATACAGCTTTCGGAACTCGACATGACGCCGCAGCAGATCGCACGGGTCCACCGAGTCTTCATCATCGCGTGCGGCACGTCGTATCACGCGGGTATGATTGCGAAGTCCCTCATCGAGCGATGGGTCCGCACGCCAGTCGAAGTCGCGGTTTCGTCGGAGTTCCGCTATGCGGACCCCATCATCGACGACGACACCCTCGTGGTCGCCATCACCCAGTCGGGGGAGACGGCCGATACGCTCGCGGGGGTGCGCGAGGCGCGGGAGCGCGGGGCGAAGGTCATCGCCATCACGAACGTCGTGGGGAGCCGTGTGACGCGGGAGAGTGACGGCGTGATCTACACGCACGCGGGTCCCGAGATCGGTGTCGCCGCGACGAAGACGTTCACCGCGCAGATCGCTGCGCTCTACGTACTCGCGCTCAAGCTGGCGCAGGTGAAAGGCTCACTCCAACAGGAGCGCATCGAACACCTGTGGGAGGAGCTCTCCCGGATGCCCGAGATCGTCGGCACCGTCCTTGAGAGCATCGATGGCCTGAAGGAGTGCGCCGAAGTCTACGCGCGGGCCGACTCTTCGCTCTTCCTCGGGAGGGGCATCGGTGTGCCGGTGGCCATGGAGGGCGCGCTGAAGCTCAAGGAGATCTCGTACATCCACGCGGAGGCGTATCCGGCCGGTGAGATGAAGCACGGTCCGATAGCGCTCATCACCGAAGACGTCCCCGTGGTGGTCGTGGCGACCCAGGGCCACACCTACGAGAAAGTCGTGAGCAACATCCAGGAGGTCAGGGCTCGCGGGGCCGAAGTCATCGCGGTCGCGACGCGTGGCGACGACGGAATCAGCCGCCACGCCGAGCACGTCCTGTACGTGCCCGCCACCACCGAATCCCTGTCGGCCATCCCGGCCACCATACCGCTCCAGCTGCTCTCGTACTTCATCGCGAAGGCTCGTGGATGCAACGTCGACCAGCCGCGCAACCTCGCCAAATCCGTCACCGTGGAGTAGCCGCATGTCCATCACCGGCCTCGGGGTCGACATCGTCGAGATCGAGCGCATGAGGCGGGCTCTCGAACGCCGTCCGGCACTGAAGGCGAGGCTGTTCTCCGAGGCCGAGCGCGCGTACTGCGACGCGCGCAACAAGCCTGAGATCCACTACGCGATGCGTTTCGCCGCCAAGGAGGCCGTGCTGAAGGCGCTCGGTACCGGGTTTCGCGGCATGCGCTTCTGCGACGTCGAGGTCGATCGGGACTCGAACGGACGTCCGGTCCCCCGGCTGTCGGGGCGTGCGCGGGAGGTCGCGGACGAGCGGGGCGTGGTGGAGCTGCACCTCTCGCTCTCCTTCACTCACACGACGGCCGTCGCCTCGGCGGTCGCAATCACCGGTGACGGGCGGCCGAAGCCGAGGCTGTCGCCGCCAGACCCGCTTGCCGAAGTGGCCGCCTCGTTCAAGGAGGCGCGCTCATGGCTCGATGACACCGGGGTGGGGGATACTCAGCCCAGGGAGTGAGCGTGCGGACTCCCGGCGGTCGTTCGTGTGACGAAGCGGTCAGGGGGGACCAGCCGGACATGGGGGCACGGTGATCTACGCGCTTACCGCCGCCCGTGCGCGGGCGGCAGAAGAGAGAGCGGTCGCGGACGGCGCAGGTACCCTCCGTGTGTTGATGGAGCG
>DASSAH010000021.1:0-5570 GCA_035685585.1 Coriobacteriia bacterium | reverse complement strand
CGCGGCACTTCGCGGCGGCGTCGAGCGCCGCGGCTCTCACGACCTCGCTCACCGTCGGGTGCGCGTGCACCGTCTCGGCAAGGCCTCGCACCCCGATTCCGTGGCGCATGGACACAGCCACCTCGTGCACGATCTCGACCGCGTGCGGTCCGATGATCTGGCAGCCGAGGATCGCGCCCGTCGACTTCTCGGCAACAAGCTGGACGAATCCCTCGGCTTCTCCCTCGCCGAGCGCCTTGCCGTTGGCGGTGAACTTCGCCACCGCCTGGACCGCCTCGCCACCCGCCGCCGTGACTGCATCGCGGGTCATCCCGACCACCGCTATCTCGGGAAACGTGTACACGCACGCGGGCATGCAGTCGTAGCGCACCGTCTCCAGCCGAGGCGCGGCGCGGACCGTCGCGAACTCCGCCACCGCGTTCCTCGCCGCGACCACGCCTTCCTCCTCGGCCACGTGGGCGAGCATCATGCCGCCGATCACGTCGCCGACGGCGTAGACCCCGGGAACGCTCGCGCGGAAGTACTCGTCGACCACTACCGCAGCCCTGTTCGTCGCCACCCCGGCCTCCTCCAGACCGAGTCCGCCTGAGGCGGGTAGGCGGCCAGGCGCGCTCAGGAGCACATCGGCTTCGAGCGACGCGCCACTCCGCAGCCCGGCGCGGACACGTTCCCCCCGCTGCTCCACCGAGGCGACCGCGTCGCCGAGGACGAACCGGACCCCTCGCGCCTCGAGAGCGGCCTGCGCCGCTCGGACCAGACGCCGGTCGTTCCCGGGGAGGACCTGCGAGGTCAGCTCGACCACGGTGACCGCGCCTCCGAAGGCCGCGTACGCGCACGCGAACTCGAGCCCGATGACACCGGCGCCGACGATGACGGCCTCACGCGGAATCTCCGAGAGCGCGAGCGCCTCATCGCTCGTCCACACGCGAGAGAGCCCGTGGTCGATGCCGGGCAGCAGGACGGGGAGCGAACCGGTCGCAAGGATGACGGCGTCACCTTCGAGCCGCTCGGCGTCGCCCTCGGCGGAGGCGACCTCGACCGTGAGCGGTGAGACGAGTCTGCCTTCGCCGCGCACGGTCCGCACGCGCAGACGGCGCGCGCTCGCCTCAAGCTGCGCCGTCAGCTCGTCGATCACGCCCGCGGCGCGGACGCGCAACCGGACCGGATCGACGCGCGCCTCGACGATCGCTTCGGAAACACCGATGCCGTACTCGCCGGCGCGACAGATCTCGGCCGCGAGGCGCGCCGAGCGCATCATCGCCTTCGTGGGGATGCACCCCCGGTGAAGGCAGGTCCCTCCGAGGCGCGCGCGTTCGACGAGCGTCACGTCCGCTCCGAGCCGAGCCGCCTCGAACGCCGCAGCATAACCCCCAGGACCTCCGCCGAGCACGACAATCCTCATCGGTCCTCCTCAAGCACACGTCCGCGACACGCCTCGCGAGCGTCAGCGCATTCTACCACCGTACAGCTGGGTGTTCGGTGGTCCGAGGCGCTTCGCGGTCGAGTGCGATAGGCTGGACACCGGAATGCCAAGGGAGGGCCGATGTGCCAGTTCTGCGTGCAGCACGGAGACGGACAGCGATGGTACCTGCAGGCGGCGAACTACGCCGCGGACCTCGAGAGTGACCTCGAACGCCGAGGGTACTTCGTCTCGTTCATATCGGGATTCGAGGACAACCGCCGCCGGATACGAGCGGGGCTGGCGGCGCTCAGGTTCGTACCCCGGCCCATCGGGAATCGGCTTCGCCAGCGAGTGTCCGAAAGGATGCAGGTCAACCACTTCGGCCAGCCCGTGCCTTTGGAGGAGTGCGCGCAGATCCTCTCCGTCGCCTCGAGCATCGTCCGTCTCCCCTGTCTCTGCCGAGGGCAGCGTGATCCCGCTGAGGGCGTGTGCCTCGCCGTCACGGTCCGGCCTGTCGACGATGTGCTCGCCGAGGCATGGTCGGCTGTCGAGGACGGCCCCGACGTCTCGGCCTTTCAGCGCCTGGAGCGCGAGGACGCTCTGTCGCTGCTGCGCGCGTGCGAGCGCAGGGGACTGGCCCACACGGTATGGACGTTCAAGACGCCGTTCGTCGCCGCGATCTGCAACTGTGACCTCGCGAGCGGATGCGTGGCGATGAATCTCACCCTCAGGCATGGCGTCAAGCTGATGTGGCGGGGCGAATGGGTCGCACGCCTCGCACGAGAGGCGTGCACGGCGTGCGGCGCCTGCGTCCCGGCGTGTCCGTTCAACGCGCTCTCAAGGCCCGTTAACGGAGGACCGGTCGTGCTGGCCGAAGCATCGTGCTGGGGATGCGGCACGTGCCGCTCCGCGTGTCCGGTTGGCGCGTTGACACTCGTCGACCGCCGCGAGGTCCCGGACGTCTCCGCGACCTGGTGACGGAGCCGCGATGTCCGCGACCGCCCGTCGTCACGCCACGCCGGCGCCCTCCAGGATGCGGACGACCGTCTCGTCGGCGCCGAGCGGCATGATGTGCACGCCGTCAGCGATATCGCGCAGCTCCCGCACCTGCTCGATGGCGAGACGGACCGACTCCTCGAAGGGGTCGGTCGCGCCCCTGATGCGCTCAGCGAGTGCCTCGGGGACCATCAGTCCCGCGAGGCGGGCGTTCACGAAGTCGATCACCCGCGGACTCTTCAGCAGCAGGACGCTCGCGATGACCTTCACCCCGTGCGGTCGCCAGGCTTCCACCGCGCGCGCGAAGCGTTCGATGTCCATGACCGCCTGCGTCTGGAAGAACCGCGCACCCGCTTCGATCTTGCGCACGGCTCGCGCCGACTGGACATCGAACGGCTCGGCCTCGGGAAACGCCGCCGCCCCGACGTAGAAGCTGGTGGCCCCACGCAGCTCGCGCCCCAGCATGTCGCGCCCTTCGTTCATGTCCGCGGCGATGCGGATGAGTTGTGTCGAGTCAAGGTCGAAGACGCCCCGCGCCTGCGGATGGTCACCGCAGCCTGGGTCGTCGCCCGTGACGATCAGCACGTTCTGAAGGCCGAAGGTCGCGGCGGCGAGCAGGTCCGACTGGAGGGCCAGACGGTTACGGTCTCTGCAGGTCTGCTGGAAGATGGGCTCGTACCCCGCCTCGAGCACCGCGCGGGACGCCGCGAGGCTCGAGAGGTGCAGCGTCGCGCCCTGATTGTCAGTCACGTTGAGCGCGTGCGTCACCGGCCCGAGCGTCTCCACCGAGCGCATCATCGCGCTCAGGTCGGCGCCGAGCGGTGGGGCCACCTCGCCCGTCACCACGAACTCGCCCCGCTCAAGCAGTGTCCTCAGACGGCTCATCGGCCGTCGTCGCCTTCAGGACGGTCCGCCTCGGCCCGGCGCGCTCGCCGACCCGTCGCCCCGCGAAGGTCCACGCTGCCCGGCTTCGTGCTCGCACTGAAGTCTCTCGGAGGCAGGACCGGCGGCACGGCATCCCGCCCCTGCTCGGCAAGGCGTCGCTGTATACGCACGTGAGCGCAGTCCCTGTCGGAGAGCAGCTCGCACCTCCCGTCCCACATGCCTCCGCACGGACCGTTGAGGAGCCCTTTGGGACACGTCGTCACGGGACAGATGCCGCCGGTGACGTCAAGCACGCACGCACCGCACATCTGGCAGCGCTCCTCGAACACCCCGCGCCGGACGATGGTGCCGAGGAACGCGCTCTCAAGAGCGGGGAACACCGGCAGGCTGACCCACTCGGCCACGGTCTGAACCCCGGCGCCACACGCAAGCACGACGAGCGCGTCCGCGCGTTCGATCTCGACCGAGTGCCGCCGCATCTCGAGTCGCATCTCCCCTGAGTGGCACGTGACGTCGCCCACCGTCCACCCGGTCACCTCGAAGCCCTCGGCCACGAGCCGCCGTTGCGCCTCCAGCACCTCGTCCTGCCCGCCGGTACCGGCGACGGTGGCGCATTGCCCGCATCCTACGAGGAAGACCGAGCGCGCACGGACCTCGCCGAGGTCGCTCACGACACGCACCCACTCCCGAGGCCGGGTCACGATCATCTCATCCGCCTCGCCCTCATCGCGTCACGCACGGCACGCACACAACCGGGAGCGTCGTCCGAGTAGCCGGCCCCTATCGACGCCGCCCAGGAACCCGTCACGACCGCGCCACCGACCAGCACGGGGAGATCCGGCACGGTCTCGCGAACGACCCTCACGGTCTCGGCCATCGCCGGCAGCGTGGTTGTCATGAGTGCCGACAGGCACACGGCGTCCGCCGATCCAGCGGAGGAGGCGACGCGATGCGCGGGCACATCGACACCGAGGTCCTCGACGTCGAAGCCCTGGCTTTCCAGGAGCGACACGCAGATGTCCTTGCCGATCGAGTGGATGTCACCCGCGACGGTCGCGAACACGACGCGGCCCTCGAAAGCGCCGACGCCGGCCGGCAAGACGGCCCTCACCCGGGCGACCGCGGCCTTCATCGCCTCCGCGGCTACGATGAGTTGGGGGAGGAACGCCTCTCCCCTCCCAAACGCCTCGCCAAGCAGCTGGATGGCCGGGGTCAGCACCTCGCCGATGACGCGTTCGGCCGCCGTCCCCTCCGCGATTACCGCGTCGACGAGCCCAGGCGCCGCGTCACGGTCTCCGCGGACCATCGCCTGCTGTAGCCGTTCCGCGGCCGAGCCAGCGTCCACACCCGCCGTCGGCGGCGCGTCGCCCCGCTCCCCGGCGGCCGCACGCCGCATCGCTCGGTCGTACGCCGCGTCCCACTCCGCCCACGCGACCGCGAGCGCCCGCTCCCCGTCCGCGGCCGGCCCGACAGTGGCAACCCGTTCGAGCGCGGTCCGCACCGCCGTGTCCTGCGGGTTGACGATCGCGGCATTCAGCCCCGCGGCCGAGGCGACCGCCACGAACGCGGCGTTGAGCTCGGGGCGGGAGGGCAGACCGTGGCTCACGTTGCTGATGCCCGCAACCGTCGCCAGGCCCAAGCCCGCCGCCCCGCGCAGCACGTCGATGGTCACACGCGGCGCGTCGACGTCGGTGGCGGCGGCCATCACGAGCGGGTCCACCACGAGATCGGCATCGCGCAGTCCTGCCTCGTGCGCGCGACTGCGCACGCGATCGACGACCTCGAGGCGACCCGCGGCATCCGCGGGTATGCCGTCGTCGCCGAGCGCCAGGACGACGACGGCCGCACCGTACCGGCGCGCGAGCGGCAGAACGGAGCTGAGCGACTCCTCGCCTCCGTTCACCGAGTTGATGAGGGCCCTGCCAGGGTAGACCCGGAGCGCGGACTCAAGCGCGACAGCGTCGGTGTTGTCGAGCACGAGTGGCGCGTCGCTGGAGGCGGCGAGCGCGAGCACGGCGCTTCGGAGCACTGCCGCGGCATCAACGCCCGCCGCGCCGACGTTCACGTCGATGGCCGCCGCTCCCGCCCGCGTCTGCTCGTCGGCGTAGCGCCTCACGACCGACATCGAGCCCGCGCGCAGCGACTCGGCGAGCTCGGGCTTGCCGGTTGGGTTGATGCGCTCGCCGATGACCGCGATGGGCGCGTCCGCCCCGATGCGCAGCGTGCGCCGAGGTCCGGCGATGACCACGCCTCGCGGGCGGCCGCGCCCGCCGGACACCGGGAGTCC
>DASSAH010000020.1:0-2686 GCA_035685585.1 Coriobacteriia bacterium | reverse complement strand
AAGAGGCCCGCGAGCCCCACCGCGATGCCGAGGGTGCGGCGCGCGCCGTAGCGATCGGCGAGCACGCCCCCGAGCCAGTATCCGGCCGCGAGCGCCGACATGAAGCTCGAGATCACGCTGCCCCAGACGAAGATCGAGTTCCCCATGACGGGGGCGAGCAGCCGTGCCCCCGCGAGCTGAAGGCACATCATCACAGCGCCGCTCGTGAAAGCGACTGCGTACAGCGGCACGAGTTGCACCGCGGACCTGCCCTTCATGATGACGCCCGGTGCCGGGCGCTCCTCGGATGGTAGTGGTATTCTGCGTGTCACGGGTTTCTCCCCCATCAGCTGCATATGCGGCACATGTCTCGCTAGCAGACTGGTTGACGGCGTATCGGGTCGACCGTTCGGTCTTCGGCGCGCCGCCCGTCCCCGTTCCGGAGGTGACCGATGACTGTTCGGCCAACGGTTCTGCCCGTTCGCGCTGTCGGGATGAAGGCGTTCGTACTCATGCTCGCGCTCGTCTGTGCGACAGCGCTGGCGTTTCCGTCGCGTGCGGACGCGTCGCCACTCACCGAGCTCGACGTCATCCTGATCGACACCCCCCGGGCCGGCGGTGAGCCGGTGCTGCTCGTGGCGGGCGAGCTGCCCCTGGAGACCCCGCTTCCCGCAGAAATCGTACTGCCTGTCCCCGAGGGTGCGGTCGTCTCGTGGTCGGGTGAGATCCTCGGAGGACCTGTCGAGAACGACCCGGCGGTCGAGGCGCGGCTTGAGGAGCGCAACGGCATCAAGGTCGCAGCGTTCACGCTCAGCGTGTCACGCATCGGTCAGGTCGAGGTCACGTTCCCTGGCGCGGTCTCACCTGGTGAGGGCGGGTCGGTCGCTGGCGGCTTCCGCCTCGTGGCCCCCGTCGACATCCAGACGGTGCGGATGGCGGTCGCGGTGCCGCCGACATACGAGGTCACCGATCTTCCGGAAGGGGCGCTCGTGTCGACCGGGCCCCAGGGCGACATCTACTACTACGTGGAGACCCCCGCTGTTGCGACGGGCGATCCGATCGAGCACTCGATCCAGTACAATCCGGCCACCATCGTGCCGGCTAGCGGTCCCGCAGGCGCGACGCCTCCCGGGCAGTTCCCCCTGCTGATGGTGCTGATCGTGGCGGCGGTTCTGGCCGGGGCCCTGCTCGTGTTCTTCGCCGCCCGCTCGCGCGCGGCGGCTGTCGACGTGGGTGACGTCTCTCTGGCGTACGAGCCGGAGGATGAGCTGGAAGACGACGCCCTGTTCGACGACGGCGACGAGCCGAGCGCTGCCGATGAGCGGCCTGCCGCCAGGCGGCGGAAAGGCTCGATGTGACGTGCGGTGACCGGACCCATGAGGCGGATCGCGCTCTTCGCTGACGTCCATGGCAACAGCGTCGCTCTCGACGCCGTGATGCGAGACATCGACGACACGGGTGTGGCCGAGCGCTACTGCCTCGGCGACCTTGTCGGGTACGGCCCGGACCCGGTGGGCGTGATCGAACGCCTCCGGGTCCGGGGGTATCCTGTGGTCCGCGGCAACTACGACCAAGGCGTCGGGAACCGGAGCGGGACGTGCGGATGCTACTACGCCACGGACCGGGCGAGATCTGACGGAGCCGCAAGCTACGAGTTCACCGCACGCGCGGTCGGCGACGATGACGCGGCATGGCTCGCCGGCCTCCCGCCAGAGCTTCGCTTCGACGAGGCGGGCGTGCGCGTCGTGCTCACTCACGGCAGTCCTCGGCGCATCAACGAGTACCTCATGCCGGACCGGGTCGAGCGGCAGCTGGCCCGCCTCGCGCGAGACGCCGAGGCTGACGTGGTGTGCTCCGGGCACGTACACATCCCGTACCACCGGTCGTTCCCCGCAGCGCTCGATGATCCCAGCGGTCCGGTAGTGCATTACGTGAACGCCGGCTCCGTCGGGAAGCCCAAAGACGGCGATCCGAGGGCATGTTGGGTGGAGCTGCTCATCGGAAGAGCGGACGAGGTCCGGGAGGCGGCGCCGGACGACAGGCACGCCGCGCGCGCCGGGACGAGCGACGCCTGGGTCGGCATGGTTGTGCACCGGGTGGACTACGACGTCGAGCCAGTCGTGTCGGCGATGGCCGCCGCCGGCCTCCCTTCGACGCTCGCCGATGCTTTGCGCTCCGGCTGACGCTCGTCGCCTGCTCGAGTGCTGTGGAGTTCCCGTGTAAGGGTGCGACGCGCTCCCCGAGGGTCTAGACTTTGCAGCAGCGGCCCTGTTCGCCCGTTTCAGGAGGAACACGATGAGCAATTCGGCCCGTCGCATCCTGCTCGTGGAAGACGAGAAGGCGATTCGTGACGCCGTGAGCGCCTACCTCGAGCGGGAGGGGTACTGGGTGACACCGGCCGCCGATGGCGAGATCGCGCTGGCCGAGTTCGACAAGCACCGGTTCGACGTCGTGGTCCTCGATCTGATGCTGCCGAAGATCAGCGGCGAGGAGGTCTGCCGGTCGATTCGGGACGTGTCCGATGTGCCGATCATCATGCTCACCGCGAAAGGCGAGATCGAAGACCGCATCGTCGGTCTTGAACTCGGAGCCGACGACTACCTCGTCAAGCCGTTCTCGCCGCGCGAACTCGTTGCCCGCGTCCGAGCGCTCCTGCGGCGTTCGCGCGCGGACATCGAACCGCAGCGGGACCGTCTCGAATACGGGG
>DASSAH010000019.1:0-8725 GCA_035685585.1 Coriobacteriia bacterium | reverse complement strand
GGCGTACTGCCCGAACAAATGGGCGGCCATCAGTGAGCCGAGGAAGCCGATGACCCCGCTCGCGAACCAGCTGGCTATGGTGCCGAGAAGGGGCACGATGGCGAAGACCACAGTGACCGCGCTCGCAACCACTGAGACACCGACGCTGATCACGATGCTCATCAGGAGCGCTGTGGCATAGGACGCGCCTGGCGTCGTCAACCGGCGCTTGATGTCGCCGAGTGCGAACGCCGAACCGAACTCCTCGTGCATCGCGTAGTGTGCGAGCGCAGCGGCGACGAACACCCATGCGGCTATCGAGTAGATCACGGCAAGACCGATCGCCGCGCACAGCCCTCCGGCGAGCAGAGCGTCCGGTCCGGGGTAGTACGCGAGCTCCGCGTTGTAGCGGGTGAATGCAGCCACGGGTACCAGCGCGGCAAGCGCAAATCCCATCAGCACGATCGCCGGCAATAGGTAGATGAAGATGGCCACTGAAGCCAGCAGGCCGCGCACCCAGTACCGGCCGAAGAGACTCCATTCAGGCAAGGGCGTCTCTCTCCCGTACGCGGTGTTGCGAATGTAGTCCAGGTAGTATCCGGTCAAGGCGAACCAGGTGAACGGCACCACCGCCCAGACGCCGCCGAGCAGCGACTTGGTGATCCACTGCGGATCTCGAAACGGTGCGCCGATACCGCGTGCGACATCCATGTCCTCGTCCTCCTCTGGAGGTGATGCACGCGCCGGGGCGGCGCATGCCGTGGCTGACTCCGCTATCATTCCCCAGATGGAGGGTTCAGACGTCTCGGCGATAGAATCGCCCCGCCTCACGCTGACGGTAGCATTGGCAGGCGTGCGTATCTGGACCGATCCGTCGCTCGCGAAGATTGGGACCGTGGTTGCGTTCACGGAGCGCGCGGGAGGCGCGAGTCGCCCGCCGTACCACGGGTTGAACCTCGCTGCTCATGTCGGCGATGACCCCGCAGACGTGGACTCAAACCGGACTCGCCTGTGCGAGGCGCTTGGCATTGGCGACGCGCGTGAGCGCCTCGTGACTGCCGAGCAGGTGCATGGCGTCGGCATCGCCGAGGTTGGCGACCATGACGCCGGGTCGGGCGCGTTCGCGTCGGGCGGACGCCCCCCGATCGCCTCGACCGACGCGCTTCTCACCGCCAGCGCGAGAGTCCCGCTGCTCATGCTGTACGCTGACTGCGTCCCGGTCGTCATCGTGGCACAACGCCCGCGACGCGCCGTCTGCGTCGTGCACGCGGGCTGGCGTGGTGCGCTTGCGGGACTGCCCGGAGCAGCCGCCACGCGCCTCGCTGAGAAGACGGGGTGCGTGCCGTCAGAGCTGTGGGCGTATCTGGGGCCGCACATCGGCGGGTGCTGTTACGAGGTGGGGGAGGACACGCTGTCCGAGGCACGCGCCGCTGGGGCCGCAGGTGGGATCAGCGGGAGGCGACTGGACCTCGGCAGGGTCGTCAGAGAGGACCTCGCGCGCGCGGGCTTGATCGATGAGCGCGTCGTCGAGGCGGGGATGTGCACTCGGGACAACAGCGAGCGCTTCTTCTCGTACCGCCGGTCGTCGGTGACCGGCAGGCATGGCGCACTCGCGATGCTCGTATCCGAGCAAGGCCGCTGAGTCGCAGCAGCTGCCGTCAGCGGCCGTTAAACCTCTGTGAACGGCGTGTCTTGACGGGTCGTGGCGGTATACTGTGCGCAAGAGACGATTCCGGCCATAAGGAGCTGAACCGCTGACATGCGTGAGGGATTCAGGCAGGAGCTCAAAGACCTCAAGGCCGAGGTGCTGTCCATCGGTCGCGCCGTGACCGACATGACGCGCGACGCGGTCACTTCACTCGTCGAAGGCGATATCGACCTCGCTCAGCGGGTGATGGATGGCGACTCCGAGATCGACCGGCGCACACTCGAGGTCGAGGAGCACGCCCTGGAGGTGATCGCGACTCAGTCGCCTGTCGCGCGAGACCTGCGGTTGCTTCACTCGCTCACGTACATCGCGATTCACCTTGAGCGCATGGCGGATCTCGGGGTGAACATCGCGAGCGCGACGAAGCGGACCGCGGCCCGCCGAGGACCGCAGACCCTGTACGACCTCATCCAGGCGCAAGGAAACCTCGTCTACCGGGTGCTCGATGCGACCTGCGAGGCGCTCGAGAAGAACGATCTTGAGCTCGCGCGCAAGCTCCAAGACCTTGACGAGCCGATCGACCATCTCTACAAGCAGTTCTTCCGTGAGTTGGCGCGCCTCCAAGACGAGGAGGACATCGAGTGGGCCTCGTCGATGGTGCTTGCGAGCCGCTATCTCGAGCGCATCGCCGACAACGCGGTGGATATCGGAGAGCGCATCGCGTACGTCGTGACCGGTGAGTTCGAGCGCATCGACGAAGAGGCCGAATAGGCGGTGCCTTCGATCGCCGCTCGATACGCCGCGATTCGCAGCAAGATCGCCGGTGCCGCCGATGCGTGCGGGCGAGACGCCCAGAGCGTCACGGTGGTGGCGGTGACCAAGAGCGTCGGAGTCGACGAGGTCAGAGCAGCGCTGCTCGCTGGGGTCAGTGAGTTCGGTGAGAACCGCGTCCAGGAGTTTGTGGGCAAACACGGACTGTTCCCGGAGGCCCGTTGGCATTTCGTCGGGAGCCTCCAGTCTAACAAGGCCAAGCATGTGGTCGGGAAAGCCCACCTCATACACTCGGTCGACTCGGCGAGGCTCTTGCGTCACATCGAGCGGACCGCGGCTGAGCGCGGAGTGATCCAGCCCGTCCTGCTGCAGGTGAACGTCTCGGGGGAAGCCGCGAAACACGGCCTGGAACCGGCGCAACTCCCCGACGTTCTCGCCGAGGCCGGCGAGATGGACTCCGTCGAGGTGCGCGGTCTGATGACGATCGCCCCGCTCGCTCGCGCCGAGGAGGTGAGGTGGGTCTTTCGCGGACTCCGTGAACTCCGCGATTCGATGAGCGCCTTCCTGCCGGATACGATAGAGTTGGAGCATCTTTCGATGGGGATGTCTGGCGATTATCGCGTTGCGGTCGAGGAAGGGGCGACGATCGTCCGCATCGGAAGGGCGCTCTTCGGCACGTAGGCGATTCGGATGCGAGGAGTCTCGGTGGGCCTGTTGCATGCGATCAAGGTGCGTCTCGGTCTTGCCGACGACTGGGACGACGACTACGCGGACGATGACGACGAGGGCTACTACGACGCGGACGAAGCCCGCGACCGGCCGGGGGCGCGGCATCCGTATGGCGCGCAGGCGAGGGGCGCGGCCGCCTACGAGTCTGTGCGTGCGGCCGAGAGCGGCAGGTCGGTCCATCGTGTCGATCGAGACGAGGATGAATGGGAGCGGCGACCGGGGCACCTGCGCGCGGTGCCCGCCCCAGGCGGCGTGCCATCTATTCGTCCGCAGGTCAAAGTGCACATCAGTGAGCCGAAGACGTTCACGGAGGCACAGTCGATCGCCGACCGCTTCAAGTCGGGCATGCCGGTCATCATCAACCTCTCAGGGACGAAGTCTGACGTCTCCAAACGGCTCATCGATTTCGCCAGCGGACTGGCGTACGGGCTCGACGGGGGCCTCCAGAAGGTCTCCGACAAGGTGTTCATGCTCACACCGGCGAATGTGGACGTCTCGGCCGAGGACCGGCGTCGACTTCGCGACAAGGGTCTCTTCAACCTGGAGTAGACGTTGAGTCTCGGGCACCTCTCCATCAACGGTGTTCTCGCCATCATCGGTGGCGGGCGCATGGGCGCGGCGATCATCGACGGACTCGTCTCGTCGGGCGCGCTCGGCGCCGGCTCCATCGTCGTCGCCGAGCCGAACGCGGATCGACGAGCTGAGCTCGTCTCAGCGTACGGGGTGCGGGGCGTGGAGCGGGCGACGGAGGCTGTTGACGGCGCCGGGATGGTGCTTCTGGCTGTCAAGCCGCAAGTGATCGACGATGTCGTCGGTTCCATCTCTCGCACAGTGGGCGACGCCCTCGTGATCTCGATCGCCGCCGGCGTGTCGTGCGCGCGGCTGGAGTCGCAGCTGCCCGCGGGAGCGGCGGTCGTCCGCGTCATGCCGAACGCACCCGCGCGTGTCGGGGACGGGATGAGCGTGATCAGTGGCGGCACGCACGCCACTGACGTTCATCTTGACCTCGCGCGACACATCTTCTCGTGGCTCGGGAAGACGCTCGTGCTCGACGAACGCGACCAGGACGTGGCTACCGCTATCTCGGGGTGCGGGCCCGCCTATGTCGCCCTGGTGGTCGACGCGCTCGCCAGGGCGGGCGTGCGTCACGGACTGACCCGGGCCGTCGCTGAGGAACTCGCCGTGCGCACGGTCGCCGGAACCGCTACGCTTATCTCCCGGACCGGGCAGCATCCCGAACGGATCATCGACGAGGTGTCGAGCCCGGGTGGGGTCACTGCGGCCGCGCTCGAGGCGCTCGAGGCGGGCGGCGTGCGTGCGGCGTTCGCCGAGGCTGTCTCCGCCGCGATCACCCGTGCAAAGGAGCTCTCATCGTGACACTTACGCTCGTGGTAGCCCGAATCCTAGACTTCTACTCGCTGCTCATCTTCGTGTACGTGATCCTGTCGTGGCTACCGATGGGGCGCGGCGGGGTCATAAGTGACATCCATCGCGTGCTCGGAAGCGTCTGTGAGCCCTACATCGGCATATTCCGGCGGATTCTGCCGACGGCTGGGGCCGGAGGCATGGGGATCGACTTCTCGCCGCTCGTGGCGTTGCTCGTGCTACGCTACCTGATTCAACCCGTGCTCATCGGGCTTATCGGCATGACGGGTCTCTAGGGAGGGGTCGGCACGATGAAACTGACGCCGCTGGATATCCACCACAAGGAGTTTCGCCGGTCGATCCGCGGCTACGACGACAAAGAGGTCGACGACTTCCTGGATGCCGTGGCCGATGAGTTCGAGCGCCTGTTCAAAGAGAACATCGACCTGTCCGAGCGGTTCGAGGCGACCAGCGAGAAGGTGCGTTCGTACCAGCAGATTGAGACGACGTTGCACAACACGCTCGTTTCGGCCCAGCGCTCCGCCGAGGAGATCGTCGCGACCGCGCGCGAGGAGGCCGCCGGCATCCTACGCGACGCTGGCCTCAAGGCGAAGGAGGTCATCCACGACGCGCTCACGCAGAAGCAGAGGATGACCGGCGAGCTGGTGCGTATCAAGGAGGCCGAGGAGCAGTTCCGGACGAGGTTTGCGCGCATGTTGGAGGAGTACCAGGCGACCATACGTGAGGTTCCGCTTCCCGATGACGTCAGCGTCCTCCTCGGCAGGACGGAGGAGGGTACCGTCTCGGACGTGCGCGTGTCGGCCGAGTCGGCGCTTGCCGCCCTTGGCGTGACCGGCGCGGCGGCGACGGTGGTCGCGGCGGTCGAGCCGGGACTCCTGTTCCCGGCCGAGCCCGCACCGGACCCGACGGACGCGGCGTTCATGTCTGAGGCGGAGGCGACTCTCGTGTCGGCGGCCGGGACCGTCTCGGCGGACCAGGTGCGTGAGCCCTCAAGTGATGACGACCCGCCTCATGCGGTCGCCACGTCCGAGGTCGAGGCGATCGAAGGAGCGTGGGTGAGCCAGCCGGTGCGCGAGGCGGAGCACGTCCCTGAGCCGGGGTTCGTGACCGGCGTGACGCTGGGCGAGATCGACCCGCCGACCCTGCTAGGAGACCTTGAGATCGAGACCCCGCGCGAGTTCGAGATACGTCCGGCGGATTCGCTCGGAGAGCGCGAGGACGACATCGACATCGAGGAGATCGACTAGGCGGGATGATCCGGTTCCACCGGCCGCCGTTGCGGCCAGGACGGCGTCGTGGCGCGCGCTTCGTCCCGGCGAGGGGCGGGCGCGCGCTTTTTTGCGCCCTTGTTGAGACGAGAGGACCGTACGTGGACTACAAGAGCACGATGAACCTGCCGCGGACGGAGTTCCCAATGCGCGCCAACCTCGCGACGCGGGAGCCGGAGTGGCTGGACTTCTGGGACCGGCTCGACGTGTACGGGCGCAGCCTGGAGGCTACGAAGGACGGCCCGCCGTTCATCCTGCACGACGGTCCGCCCTACGCGAACGGGCACATCCACATGGGCACGGCCTTCAACAAAGTCTTCAAAGACATGATCGTCAAGTACAAGTCGATGCGCGGCTACTACTCCCCATACGTGCCGGGGTGGGACTGCCACGGCCAGCCGATCGAGCACCAGGTTGAGAAGGACCTCGGCCCGAAGCGCATGTCGGAGATCTCGCAGAGCGAGCTGAGAGCGCGCTGTCGCGAGTACGCGCTTCGGTTTGTGGACGTGCAGGCCGAGGAGTTCAAGCGCCTCGGCGTCCGTGGTGACTTCGATCGCCCGTATCTGACACTTGATCCCGCCTACGAGGCGGGCAATGTCCGCATATTCAGGGAGCTGTACCGGCGCGGCATGATCTACAAGGGCGCGAAGCCGATTCATTGGTGTCCCCGGTGCACGACGGCGCTCGCGGAGGCCGAGATCGAGTACTGGGACGAGACGTCCGATTCCATCTATGTCGCGTTCGAGCTGCTCGACCCCCCGGGCAACTTCGCCGCGCCAGGTGTCCCGGTCTCGGTGCTCATCTGGACCACGACTCCGTGGACGCTGCCCGCGAACGCGGCTGTCGCCGTAGCGGCGGACGCCTCGTACGTGGGTCTCATCTGGAACGGGAGGGTGCTGCTCGTTGCCGAGGAGCTCGCGCAGACAGTCGCCGGCGTCGTAGGGCACGACGTGGTCGAGATGGCCAGCGGGCCCGGCGGCGAGACCGCGCGGGTGCGCGGAAGCGACCTCGTGGGTCGTACGTACCGGCATCCTATCCATCCGGACGTGGAGGGGGTCGTAGTCACCGGCGACCATGTCGATCTCTCGACCGGTACGGGCGCGGTCCACACCGCCCCGGGCCACGGCGAGGAGGACTGGCTCGTCGGCCGTGAGTTCGGATTGCCCGCGCCGATGCCCGTTGACGACCACGGCGTGTTCGACGCCGGCGGGGGACCGTTCAAGGGGCTTCACATCGACGAGGCGAACCCGCTGATCGTCCGACACCTGCGCGACGCGGGTACGTTGGTGAGCGCCGACACGACGTCGCACTCGTATCCGCACTGCTGGCGCTGCAAGCACAAGGTCATCTTCCGGGCGACCGAGCAGTGGTTCGTGTCGATGGACTCGGCTGGGGTGGGGACTCCGTTGCGGGAGGCCGCGCTCGACGCCATCGGATCCGTGCAGTGGATACCGTCCTGGTCGGTGAACCGCATCCGATCGATGGTGACGGACCGGCCCGACTGGTGCATCTCCCGCCAGCGCGCGTGGGGCGTTCCGATACCCGTCTTCACGTGCGTCTCGTGTGCGGAGACCGTTGCGACAGAAGAGACGTTCGAAGCCGTGATCGCGCTGTTCGAGTCCGAGGGCGCCGATGCCTGGTTCGAGCGCGATCCCTCGGAGTACCTTCCCGCGGGAGTCACCTGCGAGCGTTGCGGCGGCAGTGCGCTCAAGCGCGAGGACGACATCGTGGACGTGTGGTGGGAGAGCGGTGTGAGCCACACGAGCGTCCTCGAGGCGCGAGCCGAGCTTCACCGTCCAGCTGAGCTGTACCTTGAGGGAACGGATCAGCACCGCGGCTGGTTCCAGTCCGCGCTTCTGACGTCGGTCGCAGCCTACGGCGCAGCTCCGTACGAACGCGTGTTGACGCACGGCTTCATCGTCGACGGCGAGGGCCGGAAGATGAGCAAGTCGCTCGGCAACGTCATCAGTCCGCTCGACGTCATCAAGACGTCCGGAGCCGACATCATCCGGCTGTGGGCGGCGGCAGCGGACTACAGCCAAGACGTCTCGATATCCGATGAGATCCTCGACCGGACCAGCGAGGCCTACCGCCGACTCCGCAACACCTTCCGGTTCCTGCTGTCGAACCTCTACGACTGGGACCCGTCGCTGGCCGTGCCGTGGGAGCAGATGCCAGAGATCGACCGGTACGCGCTGGTCTCGCTGGCCGATCTTGCGGAGCGCGTCACCCGAGCCTACGACGACTGGCGTTTCCACCTCGTCTACCGCGCGGTGTACGGATACTGCGTCGTCGACCTTTCATCGTTCTACCTCGATGTCATCAAAGACAGGCTCTACTCGGACGGTGCGGATTCGCTGTCGCGGCGCAGCGCGCAGACGGTCATCGCGCACGTTCTCGGGACAGTGGTCCGCCTCGTCGCGCCGGTCCTTACGTTCACCTCTGAAGAGGTGTGGCAGTCGATGCCCGAACAACTTCGCGAGGGACATCCGAGCGTACAGCTTGCCGGCTGGCCGACGGTCGAGGTGCCCGTCGACGAGGCGGCAGGGCTACGCGACGCCTATCGGGCCGTCTTCGAAGTCCGTGAGGCCGTGACGAAGGCGCTCGAAGACGCCCGGACGAGCGGACTTGTGAACAAGAGCCAGGAGGCGGAGGTGCTCATCAGCGCGCCTGACACGATGCTTGAGGTGTTGTGCGCGAGGGGAGAGGGAGCGCTCGCGGAGATGCTGATCGTGTCCGCGGTCATGTTACGGCCGGGCGACGAGTTGTCGGCCGTTGTCAGCCGGACCGCGCGGAACCGCTGTCCCCGGTGCTGGAACCATCGCGAGATCGGAACCGACCCGACCCGGCCAGACCTCTGCGGGCGGTGCGCGGGTGTCGTCACGTCTCGAGAAGAGGCTGGACAGGACGGGACGTGTAAAGTTCCCGGGGGTTAGGGACTCCA
>DASSAH010000018.1:0-3776 GCA_035685585.1 Coriobacteriia bacterium | reverse complement strand
CTCGCACGCCGAAGGGCAGGCAGGCGACGCCGCGCGCCTACGAGCATCTCGGTATCGAGCCGGACGAGCGGCCGCCCGCGGGCCAGGACGGACTCTTCTAGCCTGCGCGGTTCCGCAGTCCGCTGTGCGCCGGGTCGCCCGCTGGGGAACAACTAGCGGTAGTGACCGTAGCGAGCCGGGGAAGCCAGTCGGCGACGACGTCCCGAGGAGCCCGGATGGACGAGTACACCGACCTGATGGCGGCCGCGGACCTCGCGGACGGCGCGATGACAGGGGTGAAGGTCGGCTCCCACCTCTATCTCGTCGCCAATGTCGGCGGCCGGTACCACGTGACCGACGGCCGCTGTCCACACCTGATGGGCAACCTCACGAAGGGCACGCTGGATGGCACGGTGGTCGAGTGTCCGCTGCACGGGTCACGGTTCGACCTTGTGGACGGCTCGGTCGTGAGGTGGACATCGTGGTCGGGCGCCGCGGCCGGCATCGCGCGAGCCCTGCGTCACCCGCGCGGCATCACCGTCTACGAGTGCGAGGTGCGCGACGGTCGAGTGACCGTCGGACCCGCGAGGGCGACGGCGCGATAGAAGCCGCGCGGGGGTGACGTCCCGACCAGCGAACTGTCAGACGACCGCCTCGGCCACCCACAAGCCGTGCAGGTTGCAGTGTTCGACCACCCGCAGCGTGGTGCCCGCGTCGACTGAGATGGTGACGCTGACGTCGGGATCACTCGCGACCGGCACGAAGTCGAAGCGAGCGATGGGCGCGTCGCCGGCGTAGAGCATGATCCACTGGATGTAGTGGTCAGGCTGGTTCGGGTGCGGCACGTAGTGGCCGACCTTGATGACGACGCGCACCTTGTCGCCGACCGGCTCCGTACTCAGGTAGGGGGTGTGCTTGCGCTCGAAGTCTCCCGCTGCGTCCAGGTCGGTGACGTGGTTCACGGGGCCGAGAATGGGGGCGTCACTCATGGCGGTCCTCCTGGCGGGGTTGATGGACTGATAGACAGTGTGTGTATACCCGCGCGTCCTTCGTCCCGGGCCGTGAGGTAGAATCGGCGGCATGCGGCTGAAGGAGCTGGTGGCGATGGAGCGGCGCGCGAAGCTCGTCTCGCGCAGCGAGATGGTGCTCGTGATCATTGACGTGCAGGAACGCCTGGCTGCCGCGATGACGCGTCGGGAGGAGGTCGTCCTGGCCTGCGGCCGTCTCGCGAGGGCCGCAGCGATGCTCGGCGTGCCGATCATCGTCACGCGTCAGTATCCGCAGGGCCTCGGGCTCACAGTCGCCGTTCTTGAGGAGACGCTCTCGGACCTTCGTGCTGACGGGGCCGATGTCACCCAGGTCGACAAGACCGCGTTCTGTTGCGCGGACGAGTCGCACTTTTCCGAAGCGCTCGCGTCAACCGGACGTACCCAGGTCGTCATCTGCGGCATGGAGACGCACATATGCGTGGCACAGACAGCCCTTGTGCTGGCGTCCGAAGGGTTGGATGTGCATGTCCCGGCTGACGCGTGCTGTTCGCGACTCGACCCGGCCCACGAGGTCGCGCTCGCCCGGATGCGCGCGTCGGGCATCACGGTCACCTGGACCGAATCGGTCATGTACGAGGCGGTCGGCCGAGCTGGCACCGATGAGTTTCGTCAGCTGCTGACGATCGTGAAAGGCTAGTCCGCGCCGGAATCGAGAGGGCCGATCATCCATGACCACCATACTTGACGGGAACGCAGTGGCGTCGGTCGTGAAGCGTGAGGTGGCCGCCGACGTCGAGCGGCTCACCGCTCGCGGTGTCACGCCCGGACTCGCGGTCGTGCTCGTCGGCGACGACCCCGCCTCGGCTACCTACGTCGCCATGAAAGAGCGCGACTGCGCGGAAGCCGGCGTGCGCACGTTCGACCACCGCCGGACCGCGAGCATCGGTCAAGCCGAGCTTGAGGACATCATCGACGGATGCAACGCCGATCCGGCGGTGCACGGCATCCTGGTGCAGATGCCGCTGCCGGGTCACCTCGATGCGGAGCGAGCCATCGAGCGCATCGCGCCCGAGAAGGACGTCGACGGATTCCATCCGGCTTCGCTCGGCCGACTCGTGAGGGGCCTCGAGGGGCCGAGGGCATGCACGCCCTGGGGCGTGATGAGGATGCTCAGTCACTACGACATCGAGCTGTCGGGCGCGAGGGCGGTGGTCATCGGCCGGTCCACGATCGTGGGCAAGCCGATGGCGCTGATGTTGTTGGAGCGCAACGCCACCGTCACCGTGTGCCACAGCAAGACACGCGACCTCCCGAGTGTCTGCCGCGAAGCGGATCTCCTGGTCGCGGCGGCTGGTCGACCGCGGATGGTCACGGCCGAGTACGTCAAGCCTGGCGCGGTCGTGATCGACGTGGGAATCAACCGGGCACCGTCGGGAGGGCTCGTGGGAGATGTCGATTTCGAGTCGGTCGCGCCTGTTGCTTCGGCGATCACACCCGTGCCCGGCGGCGTGGGACCCATGACGCGCGCGATGCTGCTCGCCAACACCGTGGCCGCGGCCGTGCGCGTGACCGGGGGCGACGGTCTCGGGCCGACGTGACGGTGACGTCAGCCGGAAGCGTGGAAGCAGGAGTGAAAGCAGGTCATAGGGGGTGTTGCCGCGCCGTGTCACGTCACGATAGAATCGTGCTCGGCGGCCCGTCCGGGCCGCGAAGGAAAGCGACGGGTTTGTCAGAGACCACCGGCACCGAGAACCGTTCCACGCTGTGGGGGAGTCACGGGAGGGCGTCCGACGACAGGCGAGTCGCGCGGCGTGACCCAGCATGGGGCGGAAGGATGAGTTGGCATGGCAGAGGGTGTCGTCAAGTGGTTCAATCCGGACAAGGGGTACGGCTTCATCTCGCGCGATGACGGTGACGACCTGTTCGTTCACTTCAGCGAGATTACGATGGAGGGCTTCAAGACCCTCGAAGAGGGCCAGGCAGTGGTGTTCGAGGTCACGACCGGCCAGAACGGGAAGCTGCAGGCGAGCAACGTCCGCAGGGCGTAGGGTCGCACAACTCAAACGACCTGTGGGAAGCGGCTCCGCGTGGGCCGCTTCTCGCATGAGGAGGGGACGCGCGGGTGATCGAACCGCTCGCGGTGGCGGCTGTCCTTGTCGCTGTGGCCGAGATCGGCGACAAGACGCAGCTGCTGACTCTCGTGCTCGCGTCCCGCTACCCGGCACGGCGAGTCTTCGCGGGCGTCGTGATGGCTGTCTTGGCGCTGCAACTACTGGCGGTGGTCGCGGGCGCCATGGTCGGGGACATCGTACCCGGAAGGGTTGGCGCGTTGCTCGCGGCCGCGCTGTTCGTGGGTTTCGGCGTGTGGTCGCTGCGTGGCGCCGGTCGAGTGCACGAGGAGGTCGTGCGGGAGCGCGGCGCGGCGTGGGGGCCCATCGCCGCGGTCGCCGCGACGTTCTTCCTCGCCGAACTCGGGGACAAGACTCAGGTGCTCACGTTCGCCATCGCCGCTGACCCGGCGGTGGGAGAGCGAGCGCTCGGGCTTCTTGCGTCGGGGGACGGCGCGCCGGTCGCGGGCGTCGCCGCGTTGGCGGGGGTCTGGATCGGATCGGCGCTCGGCATGCTGTTCGTCAACGGGCTCGCGATCTGGGCGGGAAGCGTGCTCGGGCGGCGGCTGCCGAGACGTCGGCTCGCCCAGGTCTCAGGCATCGCCTTGATCGCGTTCGGGCTCGTCGCGTTCGGTGCTGCGTACCTGAGCTGACCTGCCTCACGTGTTCGCACCGGCGGTCGCCAGGTACAATCCAGGCG
>DASSAH010000017.1:0-2838 GCA_035685585.1 Coriobacteriia bacterium | reverse complement strand
AGTTCGTGAAAATATACGGACCTAAGATGGTGGAGAACTGCGTGCAGGCGTTGGCTGCACTGCTGATCCGCGAACAGATGGTTGACATCGGTGTGAAGTTTCGGGTAGTGTTGCAGGTACACGATGAGATCGTGGTTGCGGTTCCGAAGGATCAGGCTGAGGGGGCGCGAGCGTGGATCGAGCAATGCATGGTGACCCCGCCGACGTGGGCTTCGGGATTACCAGTAGCTTGTGAGTCCGGGGTAGCGGTCAACTACGGAGATACGTGACATGCCATATCTATACATTCTTGATGGTAAGACTCCCATCGTGGAGCTAGACACGTTTAAGTGGGGTGAGTGGTTCGCGTCCGCTGATCGAGTCGTGAAACGAGACAAGTTTAGGGGCGTGCGAGTCTCGACGGTATTCCTCGGCCTTGATTATTCTAATACCGGGGAGCCGCCGATACTGTTCGAGACGATGGTATTTGGCGGGCCGCTTGACCAGAAGATGAGTCGCTGCGCGACGTGGGAAGAGGCCGAGGCGATGCATGAGGCGATGTGCGATCGCGTTAGATCCGGGGAAGGAGGTATGACATGAAGCTGTTTCTGATTTCTCAATCGCAGAACCTGGGCTACGACACCTACGACTCCGGCGTCGTAGCGGCGCCTGACGCGGAGACCGCGCGGAACGTGAATCTGAGCACAGGCCACCCGATGACCGCCGCAGACTGGGGCAGCAGCATACCTGATTGGTGTTCTGGGCCGGAGCACGTGCATGTGCTGTACCTCGGCGTTGCCGCGCAAGGCATCGCCGAGGGCGTGGTGTGCGCCTCGTACAATGCGGGTTAATGGGAGCGATCAATGATCCTCGACGCTCTGATTTCCGTGGCTGTGGTCCTCGCGCCGGTCGCGCTGGTCGTGGCCGGGCTCGCGTGGCTGGCCGACTGGCTAGAGAGGAGGACGAGATGACGTACCACGATTCGGTCGAAGTACGGAGGTTGCTCGCTGACATGGCGCATGCTACTGCGTGGCTGAACTTTACCGCGGCGCAGGCAAACCACGATCTTGCGCGCTTCGGCGAATGGCGATAAGACTACGAGCGGCAGGCCGGCGAGTTTCATGACGACTATGTCCATGCTCGCACCGAACTAGCGTCACTGGGATCGAGATGAGTATGGATCAGGACGAGAGGAGGACGAGATGACAATCACGCTGTACTTCCGCTTGCGCGAGCCGTTCACTTCCATGGCGGTAGAGAGGGAGGGTTCGGTGTCGCGAATTCAGTTGGGGGTTGCCGGGGAGGAGGCTGGCACATTGGCCGTGCGCGAGCAGGACGTAGCTGGAATTGTGTTAGCGCTCTCGCAATGGGACACCGAGCACCCGGCGATGGTCTCGATCGAGGGCGACAAACACACCAGTATCGAACAAGCGCCGAACCTGCACCCCGACGCGATGCTGATCTCCGACCGTGGCGAAGTGTTCACGGTCGCGCAGATTCGCGCGATGGCAAAGCACGAAGAAGACCTGTGCGGACGCCCGTGCGATCCGAACAATGCGTGCGAAGAGTGCGCGCCCTACTGGCAGCGCATGGAGGCTGAAGGATTCTGGGACCGAGAGCGCCATCGTTGGACGGCTAAGGGGTGGAAGGAGATTACCAAATGAACACGAATAAATTGAATCTAGCGAAGCGCCTGGGACTCTGCTGGAGAATTCTGCGTGCGCGCCCCAGTAACCTGCTTAGTCACGCGAACCGAGAGTTGCCGCCGGAAAACGACGACGAAATGCAATGCCTGATGCACGATCAGTTGCGCGAGATGATCCTCGTCTTCAGCACGCACGGGCACAGCGGGACCAGCGCCAGTTACGCCACGGCCGTATTGGAGAAGCTGCTGCGCTACCGGCCGCTCAGGCCGCTCACCGGTGCGGATGATGAGTGGAACGAGATCACGCCCGGTGAGTATCAGAACAACCGCTGTAGCCGCGTCTTCAAGAGCGCAGATCGTTTCGGCGGCCAGGCATACGATATCGACGCTGTGGTCTTCCGGGACTCAATCAGCACGTACACGAACAGGGATAGCGCGCGGCCGGTCGTTTTCCCGTACTGGCCAGAGACAGTCATCGTCGATGTGCCACTAGAGGAGGGCAGCAAATGACCGCGGTTGACCTGCTTAAGCTCATCGGCGCCGAGATCGGGCGCGAGGAGCGGCTGCCGCCAGAGTATGGCGTGCTGGAGTACGCCCGCAGCATGCGCGGCTCGTGGTACGTGAGGTTCGAGGGCCAATTCTACGGCTGGGCGCGTTCGCCTGATGCGGTCGCCGCGTACGCCGTCAAGGCGATCGGCTGGGACGTGATCGCCCATCGGCTCGCCGCGCGCGTCACGCACCTGCGCGGCGTGCTTGATGATCTCGAAGTGCAGGTCGCGCCCGGCATCGCGGACGGCTGGGTCTGCGTGCCGGCCGTCGAGTGGGAGCAGGCGATGAAGCGAGCGGTGGAGATGCCAGGAGCAGACCCGAGCCGGTACGAGAGGAGCGCGCCATGAAGACTGCACGAGAACGTGAAGAGGCGTTCCGCTTTGGGCTGTTGGAACTGCTAGCGAAGCACAACGCCGAGCTGCTCATCACGGATGGTGGTATGCACAAGGGAGTCGTCATCGTGACGATGCCGCCACAGTGTGACGAGCGCGGTGATGTGGTCGCTGAGTGCGCCGAGTTCGATCTTGACGGGTACATCCCTCTGGTGGGGAAACCGTAATGGCACTCCGGGCGTGGCACGTCTACGACAGCGCGGCGCCGGAGTACGCGGTGCTGGTGTTCGCCGTGTCTGGGGCTCGGGCGCGGGCGCGGGCGTATCGAGATAG
>DASSAH010000016.1:0-1943 GCA_035685585.1 Coriobacteriia bacterium | reverse complement strand
CGCTGGTGGGGCATCGCGCGAGTTCGGGGAACTCGTGCGCCCGGTAGCACGGCCGGTACTGGGCCATGATGTTGATGTAGGTGTCCGCGGACACCTCCTCGGCGAGGAAGCGCACGACCTCGGACGTCCCCGCAAGACCTCCCGGCAGCACGAGGTGACGCACGAGCAGGCCGCGTGCGGCGACGCCGCGCGTGTCGAACTCAAGGTCGCCCACCTGCCGGTGCATCTCCTTCGCCGCCGCGAACGCCTTCGCGGGGTAGTCGCGCGCTCCGGACAGCCGCTGCGCGACGGGAGGCTCGGCGTACTTCAAGTCCGGCATGTAGATGTCGACGACCCCGTCGAGGAGCGAGAGCGTATGCAGCGCCTCGTATCCGCCGGTGTTCCACACCACCGGCAGCCCGAGTCCGTCTCGGGCGGCGAGGTCGAGGGCCGCGAGTATCTGTGGCGCGTAGTGGGTGGGGCTCACCAAATTGAGGTTCTCGCACCCTGAACGCTCTATGCCGACGAACAGCTCGGCCAGCTCCTCGGTGGAGAGCTCGACCCCGTGTCCGAGGTGCGAGAGCTCGTGGTTCTGACAGTAGACGCATGCCAGGTTGCACCACGCAAAGAAGACGGTGCCCGAGCCGCGCGCCCCGACCAGCGGAGGCTCCTCGCCGAAGTGGGGTCCGGCGCTCGAGACCTTGGCCGCGACTCCCGCTCGGCACACGCCGCGCCGCCCCCGAGTCCGGTCCACGCCGCACTCATGCGGACAGACCGTGCACGACCTGAGGGTGTCGCGAGCGTTCCGTGCGCGCCGTGCCAGCTCCCCGGTCGCCGAGAGGCCGGGGTAGCGTTCGGCGGCTGACCCGCTCCTCTTCTCCGCCATGTCAGGGAGCGGCGATCACCAGGTCCACCTCAGACTCGGCTGCGACCGAGCTGCTCGCGATCGGGTCCTGGGAGACGACCGTCCCGGGGTCGGAGTACGCTGACTCGGCGGTCGTGACATCGCCCACGACGTACCCGGCCTCCTCGAGTGCGGCGCCCGCCTCAGCTTCGGTCATGCCGATGACGTCTGGCACAATGCCGTGCGACCCGCCACCTTCTCCGGTGCCGTCGGTGGCGGGGGCGCATCCGGCGGCGGCGAGCAGGGACACGATGAGGACGAGTGCGAGTGCTGCGCGCTTCACGGCTCCCCTTCCTGCGGCGTAATGTAACGTGTAGATACCCAGCGCGCCCCTCACGACTGCGCGAAGAACGCGTCGACCTCGGCAAGACGTGCGTCGGTCTCGGCGGGGGCGAGGAACGCCGCCTCGAACGAGTTCCGCGCGAGCACCCTCAGCTCCTCGCGATCGACGCCGAGCGACTCGATCACCGCCCGAAGATTGTCGAGCAGGTAGCCCCCGAAATACGCCGGGTCGTCGGAGTTCACCGTCACGACGATCCCCGCGTCAAGCATGGCGCGAAGCGGGTGTTCGGCAAGGGACGGAACCACGCGCAGCCGCACGTTGGAGAGAGGACAGACGGTCAGCGGGATCCGCTCTTCGACCAGCCGGGCCACCAGTTCCGGATCACTCATCGCGGCGATGCCGTGGTCCACCCGGGAGACACGCAGCAGGTCGAGCGTCCGGCGCACGCTGTCCGCGTCCCCTTCCTCGCCGCAGTGGGACACGGTCTCGAACCCTTCCGAGCGCGCAAGCTCGAAGACGCCCTCGAACTTCTCGGGAGGGTTGCCGACCTCGTACGAATCGAGCCCGACCGCGCGTATGACGTCCCGATACGGCAGCGCTTCGCCGAGGGTCTGTATCGCGTCGACCGCGGACAGGTCTCTCATGAAACACATATTCAGCCGCCAGGTCATGCCGAGCTCGCGCTCGCCCTCCCGCAGCGCCGAGACGATCCCGTCGACGACGTCGCCGAACGCGACACCCCGCCGAGTGTGCGCCTGAGGGTCGAAGAACGGCTCG
>DASSAH010000015.1:0-2628 GCA_035685585.1 Coriobacteriia bacterium | reverse complement strand
CCCTCGGCATGGAGGGCACGAAGAAGCTCTCCGACCTGCTCGCCGATGAGAAGGTGCCGGTCCGCGAGCGTCACCGCGTGCCGGTGGTGCGTGACGGCGAGCGAGTGGTGTGGCTCGCGGGCGTGAGGATGAGCGACGAGTACAGGGTGGGACCGGAGACCGCGAGAGCGGTGCGGCTCACGTGGCGCAGACGGCAGGCGGACGAGACGCGGGCCGATGGATCGACAGGAGTGATGGATGCATCCCGACCTTGACCACATCGTCTTGGGCGAGGACGAGATACAGACGCGTATCTCCGAGCTCGGCAAGGAGATCAGCGCCGATTACGGAGATGAGTCGGTGCTGCTCATCGCCGTGTTGCGAGGCGCGTCGCTGTTCGTGGCCGATCTCTCCCGCGCCATCACCACGCCAGTCGAGATCGACTTCATGGCGGTGTCGTCGTATGGTTCCGCGACGCAGTCATCGGGTGTGGTCCGCATCATCAAGGACCTCGAGGAGGTCATCGAGGGCCGCAACGTGCTCGTCGTCGAAGACATCATCGACACGGGCCTGACCCTGAAGTACCTGCTGAAGAACCTGGCGTCGCGCAAGCCCAAGTCACTCGAGATCGTGGCGCTCCTGTACAAGAAGGACAAGCAGCGGGTACCTATCTCCTGCAGGTACGTGGGCTTCCACGTACCCGATGAGTTCGTGGTCGGCTATGGTCTCGACTATGACGAGCGCTACCGTAACCTGCCCTACATCGGCGTCTTGCGTTCTGAGGTCTACGCAGGGTGACGCCCGGACGACGCTTCAGAGGAGACTGAGTTTCGTTGAACAAGAACCTGAGGACTGTCCTGCTCTACCTGGTGCTGCTCGTGGCGGCGGTCTACTTCGTCACGGGTACGCTCGGCGAGCAGGCGCAGCGGCCTGTCGAGCTTGCGACGAGCGAGTTCACCGCCGCGCTTGAAGACGAGCGCGTGGTGAGCGTGACGTTCCTCGCCCGTGACCGCGAGATCGAAGGCACCTTCTACGCCGACGACGAGGCAAAGACCGCTGAGGAGACCTCGGAGTTCACCTCCACGTGGGCCGGCGAGGACTCGTTCACCGAGCTCATGGCCGCCCACGAGGACGTGGAGTTCTCGGTCAATCCCCAGAACACGCCCATCTGGGTCGGGGTTCTCACGTCGCTCCTGCCGATCGCCATCCTCGTGCTGATCATGCTCTACTTCTTCAGCCAGATGCAGGGCGGGAACTCGAAGGTCATGTCGTTTGGCAAAGCGAAAGCCAAGCGCATGACGCGCGACCAGCCGCGTGTGACGTTCAAGGACGTGGCCGGGGCGGACGAGGCCATCGAGGAGCTCGACGAGATCAGGGAGTACCTCGCGAACCCCGGTAAGTTTCAGGCGCTCGGGGCGAAGATCCCTCGTGGCGTCCTGCTCGTCGGCCCTCCGGGTACCGGCAAGACGCTTCTCGCTCGCGCGGTCGCGGGCGAGGCTGCGGTGCCATTCTTCTCGATCTCGGGCTCTGACTTCGTCGAGATGTTCGTGGGCGTGGGCGCGAGCCGCGTGCGCGACCTGTTCGAGCAGGCCAAGGCGGCAAGCCCCTGCATCATCTTCATGGACGAGATCGACGCGGTCGGACGCCAGCGGGGCGCGGGCCTCGGCGGTGGACATGACGAGCGCGAGCAGACGTTGAACCAGCTCCTCGTCGAGATGGACGGCTTCGACGTCAAAGACAACGTCATCCTCATCGCGGCGACGAACCGCCCCGACATCCTCGACCCGGCGCTGCTGCGCCCGGGCCGCTTCGACCGGCAGATCGTCGTCGACCGTCCTGACCTCAAAGGCCGCGAGCAGATTCTGAAGATCCACGCGCGCGGCAAGCCGTTGGAGGACGCCATCGATCTCGAGGTGCTCGCGCGCCGCACGCCCGGCTTCACCGGCGCCGACCTTGCGAACCTCGTGAACGAGGCCGCGCTGCTGACCGCTCGGCACGGCAAGAAGAAGATCGACATGCGCGAGCTCGATGAGGCCATCGAGCGTGTGATCTCCGGCCCCGAGCGGAAGAGCCGGCTCATCTCCGACGAGGAGAAGCGGATCATCGCCTACCACGAGGTGGGACACGCGCTGGTGGGGCACGTCCTGCCCAACACCGATCCCATCCACAAGATCTCGATCATCGCGCGAGGCCAGGCTCTCGGCTACACGCTTGCGCTGCCTGCGGAGGACCGCTTCTTGACCTCACGCCAGCAGATGCTCGACAACATCGCGATGATGCTCGGCGGGCGCGTGGCCGAGGAGACCGTGATTGGCGACATCACGACCGGCGCGAGCAACGACATCGAGCGGGCCACGAAGCTAGCGAAGCAGATGGTCATGCGCTACGGGATGTCCGAGAAGCTCGGTCCGAGGACGTTCGGCGACGCGAACCACGAGATCTTCCTGGGACGCGACTTCTCGGCGAACGCCGACTACAGCCCCGAGGTCGCCTACGAGATCGACAAGGAGATCCGCCGCCTCATCGACGAGGCGTACGAGACCGCGCGGCGCGTCCTCACCGAGCGCCGCGAACAGCTCGACCTGATGGCCGGCGTGCTGATCGAGCGCGAGACGGTCGACAAGGCCGAGCTCGAGGCGCTGCTCGAGA
>DASSAH010000014.1:0-4935 GCA_035685585.1 Coriobacteriia bacterium | reverse complement strand
GGCGGCCACAACCTCCGCGGCCTCGTTGACCTCGAACAGGCCAAGGTCCGAGCCGCCTGAGATCGACAAGAGGACACCCTGGGCACCCTCGATGCTCGACTCCAGCAGCGGGCTTGAGATGGCCGCCTTCGCCGCGTCGTGCGCGCGATTGTCGCCCGCCGACAGACCGATACCCATCAGCGCCGACCCCGCGTCCGCCATGATCGTCCGTACATCCGCGAAGTCGAGATTGATGAGTCCGGGGACCGTGATGAGGTCGGTGATCCCCTGCGTCCCCTGCCGCAGAATGTCGTCAGCGAAGCGGAAAGCGTCAAGAATCGACGTCTTCTTCTCTGCCACCTGCAGGAGGCGGTCGTTGGGGATGACGATGAGGGTGTCGACCTTGTCGCGCAGACGGTTGATCCCATCGTCAGCGACTTGGGCACGCTTCCGGCCTTCGAACGCGAACGGGCGGGTAACGACACCAACCGTGAGCGCGCCGATCTCGTCCTTCGCGATCTCAGCGATCACCGGCGCCGCTCCGGTGCCGGTGCCTCCACCTTCACCCGCAGTGATGAAGACCATGTCGGCGCCTTGGAGGGCCTCTTTGATCTCGGCGCGACTTTCCTCGGCGGCCTGAAAACCGACGTCGGGGTCGGCGCCCGCTCCCAGGCCTTTCGTGAGATTGACGCCTATGTGGACCTTGTAGTCCGCATCGGACATCAGAAGCGCCTGCGCGTCGGTATTGACCGCTATGAACTCGACGCCCTTCACGCCGGCCTCCACCATCCGGTTGATCGCGTTGGTGCCGCCTCCACCGATGCCGAGGACCTTGATCACCGCTAGGTAGTTCGCGCCTGTCTCGAGCATGCTCCGCCTCCCGGTTCCGCCCCGCCCAACCACAGGGTACCTAATCTAAACCTCTGGTTTACACTTATGGTACATGGTGAACGCTAAATCTTCGCATAAACCTTATACCCGTGCAACCCCCGAGTCTCGCGAATTCGGAATGTCCCGAACGCTGTCGCGGCGACCGGGCGGCGCCGGCGGTCGGGTGGCGCGGTTACTGGCCGACGTCGATGCCGCGCCAGGTCGGACGGTCGACCGTGCGCACGTTGATGTGGACAACGGTTCCCGTCTCCTCTTCCATGATCGTCCGGGCGACCGAGTCCTTCCTCGCGATGTCGTCGGCGGCACCGACTAGGATCTCGATGTCGTTGACCGTGACAAGCGTCGTGACGTCGACGGATTGCGCGGAGACCGCACGGATCTGCGTGCGCAACTCTTCACTCAGCCCATCGAGCACCGCGAGCGCGTTTTGCAGCGAAGGGGAGTCGGCCCGTCGGCCCTCACGAGGCTCAAAATCGGTGAGGTCCCTGATGATGACCATAGGCTCGGCCAAGTCCGGGGCGCGGCGAGCGAGCACTACCCCTTCACCGTCCACAAGCCAGAATGCCTCCCCTGCGTCGACGAGAGCCGCGGGTCACCGTTCCTCGATGTGGACGACCAGGGTCCCCGGGAACCGCCTCCCGATGTGGGCCCCGGCGATCCACGCATGTCCCGACAAGCGCCGGACCATCTCGTCCCGGGGAAACCTCAGGAGCGTCGAGTCGGGAGGAAGAGCCGCAAGTCCCACGACCTCCTGACTCGACAGCTCCCGCTCTCCTTCGACGACGACGCGCTGCACCGCGAACAGGTCCGAGCGATATACACCCACCGCTCCGGCCAGAACAGCAAGCACGATCAGAGCTGCGCCCGCAGCGCGAACCACTCCGCTGCGGCGCTTCGTACGCAACCGCCTCTCACGCGCCACCTTCGCGGAGTCGCAAGCTGGTGACCCTTCCGGACGCCGGTCATGACGGCGAGTCTTGGAGGGGGCGCCGCGCCGGGCCTTCGTGGAGTCGGCCCCTGGGCGCTCGCGCACGCCGTCACGTGATCGCTCGGGGGTGATCACGACGCGACGCCGGTCATGGCGTCGTCCCGAGGAACCTGAGCTCCGTCTCGAGCCAGATGCCATGACGCTCGCGCACCTCCTCCCGCACCGCTCTGATAAGCGCTATGACATCGCGTGCGGTCGCGCCGCCCGCGTTCACGATGAAGTTCGCGTGGACCTCCGACACCTGCGCTCCGCCGTGCCGCATCCCTTTGAGACCGCACGCTTCGATGAGACGGCCCGCCGAATCATCCGCGGGGTTCACGAACACGCTGCCAGCGCTCGGCATCCCGACCGGCTGCGACGACTTGCGCACGCGGAACCGTGCCTCCATCGTCCTGCGGATGCGGTCGCGTTCACCTTGCGCAAGCGCGAGCGAGCACTCGATGATCACGCCGTGCTCGGGGAGTCCACTCGTCCTGTAGCCCCACATCACCTCGGGCCCGCGCAGCACCGTCAGCCCGCGACCAGGCTCGTAGAGGGTGACCGTCTCGACCCTGCTGCTGATCCACTCGTCGCGCGAGCCGGCGTTCATGCCGAGGCACCCACCGACCGTACCCGGGATGCCAACCGCGAACTCAAGTCCGGAAAGCCCGCGGGAGTACGCGTCTTGCACCACAGCCGCCAACGTCACGCCGGCGCCCGAGTGGACACGGGCGTCTTCGGTCCGATGACGCTTGAACTCCTTCCCCAGCACGATGACCGCCCCGTCGTACCCGTCGTCGGAGACGAGGACGTTACTCCCCTTGCCGAGCACCGTCCACGCCATCCCGGCGTCGGCCAGAGTCTCGAGGCACCGGGAAATGTCCCCGACGCTCTCGCAGACCGCGAAGATGGAGGCGGGTCCGCCGATCCGGTACGTGGTATGGCGCCCGAGCGGCTCGTACATCCGGACCGGGCCGCGCATCTGGGCGGAGAGACGTTCGCACACTCGTGTCACCGTCACGTCCCCTCACCTCCGAGGGCCCGCATGATCTCCGGACCGAGCGCGGTCACGTCCCCCGCCCCCATCGTCAGCACGAGGTCACCGGAGCGCACGGACGTGGCGAGGTATCGCGGAATCTCTGCGGGGTGTGGAAGGTACGCGACCCGGGTCCGGGGGTCGGACCGGAGTACCTCGTCTACGATCGTCTTTCCTGTCACCCCGGGGACGGGTGCCTCGCCCGCGCTGTAGACCTCCATGAGTACGAGGCGGTCCGCGTCACCGAAGGCTCCACCGAACTCGGCAGCCAGCGCGGCGGTCCGCGAGTACCGGTGCGGCTGGAAGACGGCCCAGACCCTGCCCTCGGAATGCGAACGCGCCGCCGCCAGGGTGGCACGCACCTCTGTCGGGTGATGCGCGTAGTCATCGACCACGCTCACCCCGCGCACCTCGCCGAGGCGATCGAACCTCCGCTTGACCCCGGCGAACTGCGAGAGTCCTTCGGCGGCGGCGGCCAGGTCGATCCCGAGAGCGTACGCCACCGCGAGCGCGGCCGTCGCGTTGAGCACGTTGTGCGCTCCGGGAACCGGAATGCTCGCCGTGACGCGCCGCTCGTCCGGTGTGATGACGGAGAACCGGTGTCCAGCCCCGGTCGACACGATGTCCACGCAGCGGACCTGCGCGGCATCGGCGGTGCCGTATGACACGACTCGCGACCCGCACCGCGAAACGAGGGCAGCGGCTCGCGGGTCGTCCGCGCACGCGACGACGAACCCAGCGTCACCGGTCCGCTCCGCGAATCGTTCGAACGTCCGCTCGACGGCCTCGATCGTCCCGTAATGGTCGAGGTGGTCGGCTTCGATGTTGGTGATCACCGCCACGTGCGGCGCGAGATGGAGCAGGGACCCGTCTGACTCGTCGGCCTCCACCACGTAGTGCTCACCGGCACCTGACGCGGCGTTCGTGCCGAACGCGCTGACTTCGCCACCGACAAGATACGTCGGGTCGAGACCCATGCGCGCAAGCATCGTGGCGATCATCGAGGTCGTCGTCGTCTTCCCGTGGGTCCCCGCGACGGCGATGGTGCAGCGGCCCTCGGCCAGATGCGCGAGCATCTTGGCACGGGGCCAGACAGGGATACCCCTCCGTCTCGCCTCGGTGAGCTCAGGGTTGGTCTCCGGGACCGCCGAGGAGACCACGACCACGGACGGAGCGCCGAGATGCTCCGCGTCATGTCCGACCACGACCGACACTCCCGCTTCGCGCAGCGCGCGGACGTAGCGGGAGTCCTTGAGGTCCGAGCCGGTGACCGGCGTGCCGCGTTCGTGCAGCACCTTGGCGATACCGCTCATACCGGCCCCGCCCACACCGATGAAGTGCGCGTAGACTCCGTCCCTCACGCGCCGCCTCCATCTCCCGCGCCACCGCACCGGACGATCAGCGATTCAAGCCGCGTGGCCGCGTCGCGCACCCCGATCGCCCGTGACGCGCGCGCCATCTCGGCACGCCTGTCCTCGTCCGAGAGCAGATCCTCGAGCGCGCGCGCGAAGTCGTCCGTGTCGACTCCCGCGTCGCTCACGATCAGCGCCCCGCCGCGCTCCGCGACGTCACGGGCGTTAAGCGTCTGGTGATCGCCGGTAGCATACGGGTATGGCACCAGGACGGCGGCTCGCCCGATCGCCGTGATCTCCGCGATCGAGGTCGCTCCCGCACGAGCAATCACGAGATCGGCCGCGGCGATCGCGGCTCCCATGTCATCGATGTAGTCGAAGACCCGGTAGCGGTCGGCGTCGCCACCCCCATGCGGCTCGGGGCCAGCGTCCACGCCGGGCAGCGACTCCGCGCGGCCGGTGACGTGCAGCACCCAGACCCGCTCGATGGCAAGAAGCCGCTCGCGCAATCGCAACACCGCCTCGTTCACACGGCGCGAACCCCTGCTCCCGCCAAACACGAGGAGCACGACCGCGTCGGCCGGCAGTCCGAAGGCGGCTCGCGCCCTGCCGCGGTCGGCGTTCAGCACAGAGTCCCGCACGGGGTTACCCGTATGCTCGCAGCTCGCAGCCCGCGGCATGCGCGGTATCGACTCTGGATACGTCACCCC
>DASSAH010000013.1:0-2686 GCA_035685585.1 Coriobacteriia bacterium | reverse complement strand
GCTGTCGGCGAGGGCAACGGCTCGGCGGGTGGCGGGTTGGAGAGGGGTGGTTCGGCGTGAACCACGAACTCGTGTTCGAGATCGGGACGGAGGAGATTCCGTCTGCACCGCTCAACAACGCGATCGAACAGCTCGCGGTTGCCGCGGACGTGGCGCTTCGCGAGGCACGTCTCGCCCCCGAGGACGTCCGCGTGTACGGGTCGCCGCGCCGTCTCGTGCTCCGCGTGACGGGTCTTGCGCACCGCCAGGAAGATGTGACGCTGCGCGTCCGAGGACCTGCGGTTGCGGTGGCGTTCGACAGCGCGGGGCGGCCGACCCGCGCCGCGGAAGGGTTCGCGCGCAGCAAGGGAGTCGACGTCTCGGCGCTTGTGAGCGGTGAGGACGCCGACGGCGCGTATACGTTCGCGGTGACCGAGCATCGTGGCCGTCCGGCCTCAGACGTCCTTCCGGAGCTGCTCGCGAAGCTCGTGACGGGAATCGAATGGCCCAAGTCGATGAGGTGGGGGTCGGGGGAAGAGCGTTTTGCCCGTCCGGTCCGCTGGCTGCTGGCTCTGCTGGACTCTGCCGTGGTGCCGGTGAGGTTCGGCGCCCTCGTCGCCGGCAGGACGACTCACGGACACCGCTTCCTCGGCCCCGGTCCGATCGACGTCCCGACAGCTGCCGAATACGCGACGGCGTGCGAGCGCGGACTCGTGCTCTACGACCAGAGACGGCGCGCGAGCGTCGTCCGTGAGGGGATTGAGGCGCAGGCCGTATCCGCTGGCGCCCGAGCACTTGCCCCGGCGAACGTGTTCGATGAGGTCGTCAACCTCGTTGAATGGCCGACGGTCGCGACAGGACGCTTCGATGCCGAGTTCCTCGAGGTGCCGCGTGAGGTTCTGGTGAGCGCGATGCAACGCCATCAGCGGTATTTCCCGCTGGAGGGACAGGATGGGGAGCTCCTGCCGGCCTTCATCGTGGTACACAACGGGGACCCCGCTCGCACCGAGGCCATCGTAGCGGGGCACGAGCGGGTCTTGCGAGCGCGCCTCGCCGACGCCGCCTTCTTCTACCGCGAGGACCTCACACGGCCTCTTGAAGCGTACGTGGCCCGGCTCTCCGACATCATCTTCCACGAGCGGTTGGGCACGCTCGCGCAGAAGGTCGCTCGCGTCGAACAGCTCACCGCGCTACTCGCGGCTCGCTCGGGTGCCGGCCCCGATGCGAGCGCAGAGGCGGCGCGGGCGGCGCATCTGTGCAAGGCGGACCTGACGACTCAGGTGGTCGTCGAGTTCCCGACCCTCCAGGGCGTGATGGGCCGTCACTACGCGCTGGTCGCCGGTGAGGCCGAGGCGGTCGCCGACGCGATTCCCGAGCACTACCTGCCCCGGTTTGCGGGAGACGCGATCCCCGCGTCGCTCCCCGGCCGTCTCGTCTCACTCGCTGACAAGCTCGACACGATTTGCGGCATCTTCGCGGCAGACATGGCGCCGACGGGTTCCGCGGACCCGTACGCGGTGCGCCGGAGCGCGATAGGGGTGCTGACCATCATGCTCGCTGGACCCCGGGTCCCGCTCACCGATGCGGTCTCAGCGGGACTGGAGGGATATGCGGGCTGCGTCGAGTTCGACCGGGACGCGACGCACGCGGCGATCGTCGAGTTCTTCAGCGGCCGCCTCGAGGTGATGCTGCGCGACCGTGGACACGCGTACGACACGGTCGACGCGGTCCTTGGTGTGGCAGCTGATGACCCCGCCGACGCCCACGCGCGCTGTGAGGCGCTCACCGGCGCGCGGGGCCGGGGGAGCGTGATGGACGACCTCTCCGTGGCGTTCACCCGTGCGAAGAACCTCAGCGCTCCGGAGCTGGGCGCCGAGTTCGACCGATCGTTGATGGGCGCGGCCGAGCTGACCCTTGCCGACGCGCTTGCCGACGCAGCCGAGCGTGCGTCGGCGGCGTTCGCTGCCAACGACTACGACAAGGTGTTGGAGGTTCTCGCCGCCCTGCGAGGTCCGATAGACGGGTTCTTCGACTCTGTGTTGGTGATGGACTCCAGCGACGTGCTGCGCGAGAACCGGCTGCGTCTGCTCAACCGCTTCGTGGCGCTCTTCAGCCGATTCGCCGATTTCAGTCGGTTGACGGCGTGAACCGCGAGTCTGAGAACGAGTCCGAGCGCACGGCGAGGTCATGCGGGACGCCTCGCAGGGTGCACGTGCTCTCGGACTCGCTCGGAGAGACGGCCGACCTCGTTGGACGCGCCGCGGCGAGTCAATTTCCGCGCGGCTCCTTTGAGATCGTGCGCCATCCGAAGGTCACCTGCGCGAGCTCGCTCGAGGAGGTTGTCCGGGCGGCCGCCGACGATGCGTGCATCTTCTTGTACACGCTTGCGGACCCCTCGCTCGGGGAGCGCATGGCTGCCCTCGTGAGCGAGCTCAGACTTGTCGCCGTCAACGTGCTGGGACCTGTGGTCGGAGCGTTCTCAGGACTGGTGGGCACCGCCCCGACAGGGGAGGTGGGGGCGATCCGCAAGACTGACCGAGGGTATTACGAGCGCATCGAGGCGCTCGAGTACACGGTCAAGCACGATGACGGCCGCAATCCTGTGGGCCTTGCAGAAGCGGACGTGGTGCTCGTGGGCGTCTCGCGCACCGGCAAGACGCCGCTCGCCATGTACCTGGCCTTCAAAGGCTACAAGACCGCGAACATC
>DASSAH010000012.1:0-3643 GCA_035685585.1 Coriobacteriia bacterium | reverse complement strand
CCTGGGCCGGGAGGGTCAGTTGATTCGAATGGAGGAGTGGGCGGACATCGTCTCGCTTCACAAGCGGGGACAATCGGCCCACGACGCTTTCCGCGGCGATGCCGTGGCGGTCGCTGTCAGTCTACGAGAATGCCTGCACGTGAACCTGGCAGAAGAGCGGCTCGAGCATCTGTCCGAGAGACCCGATGTGAGTCCTCGGCACTCAACTCTGTCTGCAAAATACCTGTTGGAAGTGGTTGAAAACCCTCCGCTCCAAGACTAGAATCCGTACATGTTGGCACTCAGAGGTCTTGAGTGCTAGCAGGCGACCGGTCCGGTTGCGAACGGGTACATATCCTTACGCGGCCGCAACCGCGGGGGTGATGCCTGCCGCCGGATGCGTCGCAACCGCACGGACTTCGGCAGTATCGGACGAACGACACAGGAGGGCAGCAGATGAATCTCAGGCCGTTGGGCGATCGCGTGATCGTCAAGCCGGCGGAGGCCGAGGAGCAGACCAAGAGCGGTCTGTTCATCCCGGACACCGCCAAGGAGAAGCCGCAGCGCGGCGAGGTCGTGGCTGTTGGCGACGGCAAGCTCAAGGACGACGGTGCCCGCGTGCCTATCGACGTCAAGGTCGGAGACACGGTCATCTTCAGCAAGTACGGTGGGTCCGAGGTAAAGATCGATGGTGTCGAGTTCAAGATTCTCGACGCGGAGCGCGACATCATCGCGGTCGTCGTCTAGGGCGCAACCGCCGCCCCCAACACAGTCCCGAAGGAGGAGATAGCTTAGATGGCTAAAGAGATCCGTTTCGACGAACAGGCCCGCAGGGGCCTCGAGGCCGGCGTCAACAAGCTGGCCGACGCGGTCAAGGTGACTCTCGGACCCAAAGGCCGCTACGTCGTGCTCGACAAGAAGTTCGGCGCCCCCACCATCACCAACGACGGCGTGACCATCGCCAAGGAGATCGAGCTCGAGGACGTGCTCGAGAACATGGGCGCCCAGCTCGTCAAAGAGGTGGCGACCAAGACGAACGACGTCGCCGGTGACGGCACCACCACGGCGACACTGCTCGCCCAGATCATCGTCCGGGAGGGCCTGCGCAACGTCGCGGCCGGCGCGAACCCGCTCGCCATCAAGCGCGGTATCGAGAAGTCGGTCGACGCCGTCGTCGAGGCGATCAAGGACAACGCGAAGGACATCGAGGACCGTGACGAGATCGCGCACGTCGGCGCCATCTCGGCGGCCGATGACCTCATCGGCAACAAGATCGCCGAGGCCATGGAGGTCGTCGGCAAGGACGGCGTCATCACCGTGGAGGAGTCGCAGACCTTCGGCATCGACATCGAGACCGTTGAGGGCATGCAGTTCGACAAGGGCTACATCTCGCCCTACATGATCACCGATCCGGACCGGATGGAGGCCGTGCTCAACGACCCGCTCATCCTCGTCGCGAACCAGAAGATCGGCTCGATCCAGGACCTGCTGCCGGTGCTCGAGAAGGTCATGCAATCCGGCAAGCAGCTGCTCATCATCGCCGAGGACGTCGAGGGCGAAGCTCTCGCCACCCTCGTGGTCAACAAGCTGCGCGGCACGTTCACCGCGGTGGCCGTTAAGGCGCCGGGCTTCGGCGACCGCCGCAAGCGCATGCTTGAGGACATCGCCGTTGTGACCGGCGGCAAGGTCGTGTCCGAGGAGCTCGGTATGAAGCTCGAGGGCGCGACGCTCGACATGCTGGGCCGCGCCAAGACCGTCAAGGTCAGCAAGGAAGACACGACCATCATCGACGGCGCCGGTTCCGAGGACGACATCAAGGCCCGCATCAACCAGATCAAGGCCGAGATCGAGGCGTCCGACTCTGACTTCGACCGCGAGAAGCTCCAGGAGCGCCTCGCCAAGCTCTCGGGCGGCGTCGCCGTGATCAAGGTCGGAGCCGCCACCGAGGTCGAGCTCAAGGAGAAGAAGCACCGCATCGAAGACGCCCTGCAGGCCACGCGCGCGGCGGTCGAAGAGGGCATCGTCGCCGGTGGCGGTGTGGCGCTCATGGACGCCTCAGCCGCGCTTGACTCCCTCAAGCTCGATGAGGAAGAGCTCATCGGCGTCAAGATCATCCGCAAGGCGCTTGACGAGCCGCTGAGGGCCATCGCGACCAACGCGGGCTTTGAGGGCTCCGTCGTCGTCGAGCGTGTCCGTCAGGAAGGCAAGAAGGGATTCGGCCTGAACGCGGCGACCGGCGAGTACGGCGACCTGATGGCCATGGGCATCATCGACCCGGTCAAGGTCACGCGCTCGGCGCTGCAGAACGCCGCGTCGATTGCGGCGCTCATCCTCATCACCGAGACCACAGTGAATGAGATTCCCAGCAAGGATGACGCCGCTGCGGCTATGGCTGGCATGGGCGGCATGGGCGGCATGATGTAAGCACGCTCCGGCTGCAACCAGCGGACGGAAAGGGACCCCGGCGCAATTGCGCCGGGGTCCCTCTGCATGAGTGTGTTGCGTGTCGTCTGGGTGTGGGGTACGAACAGGTGTAGGGGACGCTGTCTCCGACGTCAACGAACGGGAGCGTCCACAATGTCCGAAAACGAACACTCGAACCAGCGGGTCACGGTCAGGAAGACGCGCTCGTCAGGGAACCGGATAGTCATACGGCTGATAGCCTGGGCCGTCGGCTTCATCGTGGTGTTGCTCGCGTTCCGGTTCAGCCTGATGTTACTCGGTGCAAACCCCGACGCGGCGTTCGTCGAACTTGTGTACGGTCTGTCCACGCCGTTCGTAACTCCGTTCGCGGCTGTCTTCGGTCAGGTCGAGACCGGCATAGGTGCGGTATTCGACTGGAACACGCTGCTGGCGATCCTCGTGTACGCGGTAGTCGGCTGGGGAGCGATCTCCCTCATCCGCAGCGTCGGACACTCGACCGCACGTACCGTTGAGGAGGTCTCGCAGTACGAGGAGATCGATCGTACCGACGTGCGGTGAATCAAGAACTCCCAGCAGCTGTCCGGTCTCCCGACCGCCGTTCCTCGATGAGCCGCCGGTAGTGGCCGAGCATCTCGTCCGCCTTCACCCGGATGTCGAACCGGTCGGCGGCTGCGCGCGCCGCCTGTGACATCCGCCCCCGCGCCATCGCGTCGCGCGCGAGTTCGCGCATGCGAGCGGCGAACGCGTCCGCGTCCTCGGGCACGAGGTAGCCCGTCACGCCGTCCTCGATGATGTCCTCGATGCCGGGCGAGCGCACTCCGATCGCCGGGAGACCGGCCGCCGCCGCCTCCATGACCACGAGCGGGTAGGTCTCCGAGATCGACGCGGTGACGAAGACGTCCGCGGCCGCGAGACACCCTGGCACTTCAGCGTATGGAGTAAGGCCGGCGAAGTGCACGCGGTCGTCCAGACCGGCCTCGGAAAGCCGCGTCCGGGTCTGCGCCATCAACGGCCCGTCGCCAAGCACGAGAAGATGGATCTCAGGGACGTCCCGCGCCGCCATGACCACCGCGTCCGTGAGCAGCTCCATGTTCTTCTCGGCTCCGATCCGGCCGAGGTAACAGAAGACGACCGAGTCGCCGGGAAACCCGAACTCCTCGCGCGACCGGGGATGCGCGGGATCCCGGAACGGATGGGTGTCCACGCAGTTCTCGAGGAGGACGCTCTCGGCGGTCACTCC
>DASSAH010000011.1:0-5761 GCA_035685585.1 Coriobacteriia bacterium | reverse complement strand
GCACGAGGAAGCGCACGCGGAGGATCCCGGCCATGCCGCCGAGGAGCTCGCCCTCTCACCGGCGCGCTTCGCCTCGATCGTGTACGTGCTGGGACCGTTCGGCTGGGTGCTCGAGGCGCTCGTGACAGCGGCGGTCATCGGGTACGTCGCGCGAATCCGGCCCGTTACCGTCTTCGAAGGCGCGCTCGCCGAGGAGGGCCGACGCATCCCTGGCGACGAAAGCGGGGGCCATCAGTGAACATCGGCCGCATCGACGCGTCAGCGACGCTCGGCCGTTCGTGGCTGCATCGGGTCTCTCCGGTCAGCAAGCTCCTCGCGCTCACGCTCGTCCTGGCGGCGACGATCGTCACCTGGAACGTCCTTCTGCTCGGCTCGCTCGCTCTCACGCTCGTCGCCGCAGCGGTCTCGGCCCGGCTGGCGGGCGGGCTCGTCGCCACGCTCATCGGGTACCCGGCTGCATTCGCGACGATCTTCGCCGTGAGCGCCGCCACGACTCCGCTCGGCGGAGTGACGATCGTCCTGAAAGCGGTGACCGCGGCGCTCGGCGCCATACTGCTCGTCCTCACGACGCCCTACCCGTTCATCTTCGCGCCTGTCCAACGCGTGCTCCCTCCGCTCGTCGGCGACGCGCTGCTGATGACGTATCGCTCGCTCTTCCTGCTCCTCGAGAAGTTCGGAAACCTGCTCACCGCCGCCCGCCTGCGCGCGGGGCTGCGCGGGCGACATCCTGTGCGTTCGGCGCGAGCCGCCACGCACGCGCTCGGCGGGCTGCTCATCTACTCGTTCGATCTCGCGCAGCGCTCCTACGACATCATGCGCATACGCGGATATGAGGGACGCCTGCGCGTCACGGTCCCACGAAGCGCCTCGCCCCGGGCCGACGGGGCACTCATCGCCACCGCAGCCGGTTTGCTGGCGCTCTCGGTGACGTGGCGGATCGAATGGCAGGCGCTCAATCCCTACAGCTGGGTCCTGCCTTTCGTCCCGGCGGCCGCTCTCGTCGTCGCGCTGGGTTCGAGGTGGCGGAAGGCGTGAGCGGGAGCGGAGAGGACACGCGGCCGAAGTCCGCTGACGGCGGCGACCTCATACGGGTGAGTTGTGTACGCCACTCGTACGAGGACGGCACCACGGTGCACCTGTGCGGCCTCGACTTCGTCGTGAACCGGGGACAGCGGGTGGCGGTACTCGGCCCGAACGGGTCAGGCAAGACCACGCTCCTCTACCACCTTCTCGGGCTGCTCAGAAGCCGCGAGGGCGAGGTCCGGGTGTTCGGAGTCGACCCCGCGCAGAAGTGGCGCGCGATCCGTGAGCGGATCGGCGTGGTGCTCCAGAACGTCGACGAGCAACTGCTCGCGCCGACCGTCGCCGACGACGTCGCGTTCTCTCCTCGTCAGTACGGACTGCCCGAGAGCGAGGTGGGGCGCCGAGTGGACGCGACTCTTGCCGCTCTCGGCATCGAACACCTGCGCCATCGAGCGCCGCACAACCTCTCGGGAGGAGAGAAGCGTAAGGCCGCGCTCGCGGGAGCGCTCGTCATGGAGCCGGAGTTGCTCGTGCTCGACGAGCCGTTCGAGGGCCTCGACCCCGCCTCCCGCTCTGCGATGATCAGCCTCGTGAGGCGCCTGTCTGAGGAGCGCGGCGTGACCGTGGTCATGTCCACGCACGACATCGACTCGGTGCCCGAGACGGCCGACTACGCGTACGTGCTCGCTCCCGGCGGCGCGATCGTCTTCTCGGGCACTCCCGAGGAGGTCTTCGCCGAAGCGGACCTGCTCGCGCAGGGCAACATCAAGCCGCCGATCCTCGCGGAACTGTTCACTGCCCTCGGCCGCGTCTCACACGACGCCCCCGAGCCCGCACTCTCGATCAGTGACGCGGTCGAGGCGCTCGTGCGCTGGAGGCGCGGCGGCTGACGAGTCCACGCCGGTTCTCCCGCACGCCGACCTGACGAGCATCGGCGTACGCTCGTTCGCCGCGGCTCAGCGCAGCAACGCGGACGCTATCGCGAAGTAGACGAGGATCGAGAGCAGGTCCTGGACCACGGTCGCGAGCGGACCGCTCCCGAACGCAGGATCACGGCCGGAGATGCTCAGCAGCCACGGCAGCAGCATCGCGGCGACCGTCGCGGTAGCGGAGGCGGCGAACACCGCCAGACCGACGGTCAGGGCGATCGTCGCGTCCCCCCACCACCACCACACGAGCGGGCCGCCCACAGCGGCCAGGGTCGCACCGATCGCGAGTCCCGCAAGAGCCTCTCGGCCGACGATGTTCCGCAGCCTCACACCAACGGAGAGCGCGCGCACCACGACCGTTTCGGTCTGGGTGCCCACGGCATCCGCGAGATACACGATCGCCGGTATGAAGAAGGCGAGCATGACGACCTCCTCAAGCCGGGACTCGAAGCGGCCGACGAGCGCGGCGGCCACGAGCGAACCGGTGAGCCCCACCAGCAGCCACGGTAGCCGGTGCCGGTACCGGCGCCGCACCGGCTCGAGACTCGTCTCCCGGGCTTCCGCCGTGCTCTGGAGGAACCCTCCGAGCCGGGCCAGGTCCTCGTCGTGCTCGGCGAGGAGGATGCCGAGCAGCCGATGGGGCGGAATCAGGCCGACGAACGTCCCGTCGCTGGTGACCACCGCCAGGGCGGCTTCCCTGCGTCTGACCGCCGTCCACGCAGCGACCTCCTGGTCGACGCCGGGCGCGACCACCGGCGCCTCCGAGTCCATAAGGTCCCGCACCAGCGCCTCGTCCGGCGCGGCGAAGAGCGCCTCGATCCTCATGATGCCGGCGAAGGCGCCGCCCTCCAGTGCGACGACGTGACTCGCGGCCTCATACTCATTGCCGACCAGCGCTCTCCTCACCTGCGCGGCCGTCATGTCCGGAGACGCCACCGGCACTCTCGCGCTCGCGCTCTGCGCGGCTGTCTCGAAGCCGGCCGCCGTCTTCGCCGGACGGACCTCCGTCACCATGCCCGGCCTCCTCGTCGACTCGCGTCTTCGGTCACCTCCGGCCGACCGGTATCAGGTACAGCGGGGCCTCGTCGTCGCCAAGGCCCGCTATCTCGCCGACCTGCGCGTCGTTGAACGCACCGACGGGCACGGATCCCAGCCCCAGCGCGACGGCCTGCAGGTGGAGGTTTTGTGCCGCATGGCCCACTTCCATGTATACATAGCGCTGACCGCGCTGGCCGTAGCGGCGCTCAGTCCGCTCGTACACGGCGGCGATGAGCACCGTGAGTGGCGCCTCGGCGACGAACCCCTGGCCGAGCGCCGCCCGCGCCATCTCCGTGCGCACGTCGCCCTCGAGGACCAGCGTGAGGAGGTGCTCGCGGGGAGCGTACCGGTAGACACCCGGGCCCAGCCCCTCGACCTCTCCGGCGATCACGAAGACCTCGAGCGGATAGGTCGCGCCGGCGGAGGGTGCGGTACGAAATTCTCGGCGCTCGTCGGTGATGCCTTGCGTCGCCCAGAGAAGCTGGGAGAGCTGTTCGAGAGTGATCGGCCCGGGCTCATACGAGCGCACCGAGCGGCGCTCCCTGATGGCGTCGGCGAGCGGCGGTCCGCCACCAGTCGCCGGGTCCGGCAACGAGACCTCCTGGCCCGCGGGGACTGACGGCGTGGTCACGCCGTCGAGCTGCTCACGCGGCTCGGCGGGTACACATCCCACGAGGCCGACTGCACACCCTGACAGCGCTATACCGAGCAGCATGACCGCACGTCGCATCCGCATGACCAAACCTCCACGGCGCGGGCACACAGTTCATGCCCCATCCGGCAGGCAGACTATCCACTGGTCGTCGATGCGCGAGGCGGCGGTCCTGCCGGCGGACCGAGCCACGCCCTCACTGGCCCCACTGGGCGACTTCGTCGCGAGCCTGCGCGACGGCCGCCCCCGACTGGCGGCGCGCCATGCGGCGGAGCACCCGCGGCGCCATCGACAGGCCGGCGGCCGCCCATGCTCCCAGCACGAGAGCGGTCTCGAGCGGGCGCCACGAGCCGCCTATCTCAAGCACGGCCGCCTCGGCCGGGAGGAACGCCGAGCGCAGGCCAAGACCGAGCCAGTACATCGGGAACATCTGCGCGACGACCTGCACCCACTCCCACAGGCGCGTGATGGGGAAGAGGATCCCCGATATAGCGACGAGCGCCATGAGCGGCAAGAACGCCCAGGTGACCGTCGCTCGGGAGTTCGGTACGACCGAGCCGAGAATGATGCCGATCGGCATCGTGGCGAGCAGACCGAGCCCGACAACCCAGGCGAACGCGAGCCAGCCGTGTGCGCCGCGAGCGCCGAAGGCGTCGAAGACGATGGCGCTCGGCACCATGATCACCACGAGTACCAGCACCGTGTTCAATGCATGGAGGACGATCTGACCGGTCACGTAGCCCGTGGTACCGTGCGGCGCGCACTTGGCGCGCAGAAGGGTCCCGTCCTCGCGGTCCATCGCCAGCTGGAACGCCGGCCCGGTGACCAGCCCGAAGACGATGAGCGCCGCGAGGATGCTCGGCAGGGCGACCGCCGGGAGCATGAGCGTCGTACCCTCGACGGGAACATCGCGCTGATAGTACAGGTAGCCGATTGTCACAAGCGGCATGATCGCGGTCGAGATCTGGTCCTGTACGCTCCGGATGCTGAGCGAGAAGTCCGTCCAGCCGCGGGCGAGACCGATTCTGACCGCGTGCGACATGACGTTCACGTCCTCGCCTCCTCGAACAGCGCGTCGCTCTTCAGCTCGTGCCCACCCTCGTGCTCGTGGACGAGCGCGAGGTACGTCTCCTCGAGTGAGGGTCTCCTGACCTCGAGGTCGGTGACACCGTCGTCCCCGCTCGTGAGCAAGTCGCGCACGAACGACGTCGGATCGCGCGTCGCGCGCGCGTGCTCCACTCCGTCTTGCCGCCACCTGACCTGCGCCTCACGCCCGATCTGCCGGGCGAGCTCCTCCGCGCTCCCGTTCGCGATGATGCGCCCCGCGGCAAGCACCAGGATTCGGCCCGCGAGCCGCTCCGCCTCGGCAAGGTCGTGTGTCGTGAGCAGGATGGTCGTGTCCTCCCGGTCGCTCAGTGCTTTCACGAGGTCGTGGAACTCCCTGCGTCCGTGCGGATCGAGCCCGGCGGTCGGCTCGTCGAGAAAGAGCAGCTCGGGATGGCCGACAAGACCGATGGCCACGTCCAGCCGACGACGCTGGCCGCCGGAGAGCGTCCGGATCTTCTGGTCCGCCTTCTCCTCCAGGCCGACAGCCGCCAGCAACTTGTCCGCGTCCCGCGGACGCCGCCGCTCGCGAGTCGAGTACGGCTCGTAGTAGCGGCCGATGTGCGCGAGCAGCATCCTCGGCGTCCATCGGGCGTGGTCGCGCCACGACTGGAGCACGACGCCCGTGCGCGCTCGCCAGTCCTCGCCGGCGGTCGCGGGGTCCTCTCCGAGCACGACGACCTCTCCGGCCGAGCGACCCCTCAGCCCTTCGAGGATCTCGATCATGGTGGTCTTGCCGGCGCCGTTCGGCCCAAGCAGCGCGACGACCTCACCCTGGTCGACGTTGAAGCACACGTCGTGCAGCACATCGTTGGCGCCGTAGCGCATCCGCACGTCGCGCGCCTCGATGACGCGGCCGTTCTCACGCGCAGAGCTGGTCGGACCGGTCATCCTCGCTCCAGATGCCTGCGCAACGACTTCTCGAGCGTGATCACAGGAAGGATGATTGCGCCCGCCGCCATGCTCATGAGGATGTCGGCGAGACTCAGCGAAGCCGAGCCGAACAGCGCCTGCA
>DASSAH010000010.1:0-2423 GCA_035685585.1 Coriobacteriia bacterium | reverse complement strand
CGCACCGGTCGCCACCGGTGCGTGTCAGCGCCTCGGATCGAGAGCATCGGGATCGAGGCCGGACTCGCTGCGACGCTTACCGGCCTGAGCAGGAGCAGCAGTCCGAGCGGCGATGACAAGAGGAGTGCGGACACCAGCAAGAGCCCGCTCGGGCCTCTCGGCCACAGCACAGCCGCCTCAGGGCGAGTCGCCTCCCCCCACTGCCACGCCGCCACTCGGGCGTTGCCGGTGTCGACGACCCAGGCCGCTCCGTCGTGGACCACGACGTCGTTCGGGAACGCGAGATGCGCTCCCTCAGTGCCTGGTCCCCCGAACCGCGCGACCTCAGCTCCCGCGTCCGTGATGAGGACCACCTGGTGGGAGAAGGAATCAGCGAGCGCGAAATGGACGGGACCGCCGTCCTCCCCCGGCATGACGTCGAAGCCGCGGATCAGACGCCCGAGCGGCACGGACCGGACGAGCGCGCCGTCCTCATCGAACTCAAGCAGGCGCCGGTTGTTGCTGTCCGAGACCCATACGTGATCGCCGACCATCTCGACCGCGTTCGGGAAGTCGAGCTCGAGCGGAGCGTCCACGGCCGTACCCGGAATCTCCGAGACAACCGTCCCGTCGCGCAAGAGCCGCACGATGCGGTGGCGACCCGCCACGTCCGAGACGAGTAAGGAGCCGTCATCCACCGCCTCGACGGCGATCGGCGCCCACGGGAACCCCGGTGTGATCGTCTCGACGAACGAGCCGTCCGCCGCGTCGAACGCCAGCAGTGCTCCGAGGCGGCGGTCGGTCACATACAGTTCGGCTCCGTCCGCTGAGACCGCGACGTAGACCGGGACCTGAAGGCGCCCCGCCCCGATGACACGATCGAACGCCCCGTCATCGCGGAAGACGGCGACGTGCCCCGCGACCGAGTCCGTTACGTACAGGCGCCCGCCCGCGATATCTGCCGAGACGGGCCGGCTCAAGCGGCCCTCGCCATCCCGTCCCGCCTCGAAGGCGTATTGGGGCGCGACGGGAATCCCGCCGGCGGCGACCGCTGGAGCCTCCTCGACGACGAGCATCCGGCGCGCCTCCACAGCAGCGCCCGCGACGCCGACGGCGAACAGCGCCACGACGACGCCCACCAACACGCGGCGCCGGCGGCGGAACGCCGGTGCAGGACTCCCGCCGCCGACCCGCATCGACGCCTCTACTTCCCGTCCATGAGCGACTTCCACCATCGGAGCACCGGGTTCTCCGCACGGGCCTCGGAGATGCCGTGAATCAGGCCGGCGCCCTGCTCGATGAACGACTCATCCGACCCGTAGTGGCATCCGGCCTGACCGCACGTCTCGACCGCGTTCGCCGGATACATGAGGGAGTCCGGATCGGCGACCGCGCGAACCTCATGCGAGCCATGGCAGTGCCAGCACGCTGGAGCGTCCTGCGCGCCTGCCTTGTACGGCGCCCCGTGGTAGTAGTCGCTGTAACTCTCGTAGGCCTCTCGGTGGCACCCGGCGCACATCCGCTCAGCGCTGAACAGCAGATCGCGTCGCGCCGCCGCGGTGTCAAGGCGCGCGATGTCATGGCCTCCGTGGCACGAAGCGCAGGTAGCCGAGGAGTACTCGCCTTGGGCGATCAGCCGTCCGTGAAGCGACTCCGCCCAGACAGCAGCGACCTCCTGATGGTCATGACAGCCCTGGCAGGCGAGTCCGGCGTTCACCCTCCACAAGGGAGTCTTCGGCGGCTCGTCCGTGTGGTTGAAGTCGACATGACACTGCGTGCACGTCAGGTCCCGGTGCGCGCTCTCGTCGATATCGGTGACGTAGTACGACTTCACGCCGTCGGGCGAGGCCTTCGTCAGGTGTTCGTCACCGTGACACGCCAGGCACCCGTCGCCCGTGTCGTACGTGAACGGCGTCGTCGGCCTCCAGACGACCTCTTCCCGGTCGTGGCACGTGTCACACTGCTCCCTCGTGTGGCACATCATGCAACTCGTCCGCAGCCCGGCGAGCGCCGGCTGGACATGCGGTGTCCCCGCCCAATCGTTGGTGTGTGACTCGGGCCGCATCCTCCCAACGTTCTCGCCGTGACACTGCGCGCAGTCGTCCCCCGCGATGAGCCCCATCGGCCCGTGTCGCAGCCCGTGACAGTTCCAGCAGCTCTGCATGTCGGGGACGATCGTGCCGGCGGGCGTATGGGGAAAGGTCGCGTGACAGCTGCTGCACGCGTACACCATGTGCGGCGCATGTCCGAACTCTACGAGCGGGTCGTCCCCTTCGCCGATCTCCGCGTGACACGCTTTACATGTGCCCGCATACACGGGCGCACCGGGGTCGATCACGATTACCCCACCGTCCTGGGCGATCGCGAAGGCCACGGTGCCGGAGCCAACGGCGAAGACGAGCGCCACAACGAGAACGCGAGGTCTGAACCGCGCCATACGTGAA
>DASSAH010000009.1:0-7140 GCA_035685585.1 Coriobacteriia bacterium | reverse complement strand
TGCCGTGGAAGCAGGGCATCCTGGGTGTGGCGAAGCGGTTGTTCTGAGGAACGCTCCGCGAAGCCGCTAGTAGACCGCGGCCGGAAGGAATGAGCCCGTCGCCGGGTCGACTCCGACGACGAGTGTCGAGCCGTCATCGATCCCTCCGGTGGCAGTGAACGCCCGCACATCAGTACCGTCACCCGCGTCGCCGGCGTACAAGAAACCGTTCGCCCTAACGCCGAAGTCCGGGGTCGCTCCCGCGAAGACGACCCGCTGCTCGCCATCGAGGGACACCGCGACCTCGAGGACGCCGTCCGGCCCGCGTATCGCCACCGACCCCTCGCGGTCAGGCCCGCCCGACATGCTGTTGAGAACCACGAACCGCACGTCCTGGCGTGGCCATGCCGCCATCTCGAGCATGGCACGGGCCGAGAAGTAGGCCACATCGTCGTTCACCAGCACAACGGTGGTAGGGTCCGTCTCCACGACGCTCTGGCGCACATAGCTGTAGTACGCCCCCGCGCGCTGCATGTGGTCGACCACCTCACTGCGCTGCGCGTATACATTGCTCGCCAAGAGCGCAAACTGTGACGCGAATACCAGCGCGACCACCGGCATCTGCCAACGACGTAGGCCGGAACGCTGGGTCAGCACGAGGAGCACCACCACCGTGACCACGAATCCGAGTCCGAGGAAGCGCGGATCGAGTCTCCCGAGCGCAGCGGGGATCCGTGCCAGGACGACTGCGCCGATCAGCGCTGCGAGATGCATCCGCGACGGCGTTGCCCGTATCGCGGGGACCGCCACGCCGAGCAGCGCGATGTTCGCGACGATCGCGAGCGCGTAGGCGAGCGCCACCGCGTCCACGGACTCCGCTCGGACGAGTTCGGACAGACGCATGACGTCGAACGGCACGATCGGTCCGACGAACACGGCGGCGATCCGTTTGAGCACCGACTCCACGCTGCCGGGAACGAGCGCGTAGACTCCCCCCACTGACTGCACGAGAGCGCGCGTCAGGGCGAAGTAGATGACCGGCAGACAGAGCGGCCACAACCGCCGGACGTACGGCCGTTCCGGCGACAGCGCGTAGAGGAGCGACACGCAGACCAGCGGTATGACGATCGCTGTCTCATGGCTACCCACGGCGAGAATCTGGAACACGACGCACAGCGGAAACCTCAGCCGTCCCGGGACCCCTCGTCGCGGGTCGAGCGCGACCAGGGCGGCGAGGCTGAAGGCGAGCGCGTACGCGTTGGTCGCGAAACTCGCCTCGTAGAGCGCGTATTCCCACACCGGCGAGACGCCGACGGCCAGACTGACGAACGCCCGTACGGGGAAGCTCACACCCTCCGCACACTGGCGGATGAACGTGTTTGTGAGCAGGACCGCCGCGACAAGCGCGACGTAGTTCCCGGCAAGGTACGCCGCATCGCCGAGAGAGGGTGTGGCGTACCCAGCGACGTGGAGGCCAGCATTGACGACGGGTCGCACGAACTCCGAGCCGATCACCGGCCATCCCTCGTAGTTGAGGAAGTACTCCGACCATCCCTTCGTGAACCACGTGTACCAGTGCGCGATGTCGAAGTACGGCGCGGCGCTGTGGAACACCGGGGCGAAGTCGTCGCCGTGCAGCTGGTACGCGCTCAGGAAGTCGCGCGCCACCACTCCCAGGAGCGCTCCCAACGCGAGCAACAAGACCGCAGCCTCCCCGACTGCACGCATCCTCGTCTGTGCCGCTCGCACGAGATAGGTCCCTCCCGGCCCGCCGCGATGCACGTGCGGCTTCGCGCCCGCCTGAGTGTACTCGAGAACCGCCCGTACGCTAAGCCCGCCCGATCGCCCCACATCGGCTCCTGATTTGCTAGTGTGAGCACGGACTTCGTATCCGGCTGCGTCCACCGGAGCGCCACGTGACACTCGCCGGCTCGTACAACCGTGTTCGAACCTATGTGTGCACCCACGGCATGGCGGCCACCGCCGCGGAGATCACCCGCCGCGCGGCGCGGCGCGCCCGGCTGGGCGCCGTCCCTGCGAGCGTTCACGTGGAGATCTCCAACGTCTGCAACCTGAACTGCGAGTACTGCGTCCTCGACAACCACACGACCGGCGATCGCGTCATGGGCGAGGACACCTTCGCCGCGGTGCTGCCCTCGCTGCGCGACGCGTGCCGGATCGATGTCTCCGGCATCGCCGAGCCCCTCATGAACACCCGCTGGGCGAGCATCGTCGCCCGCATGCGCGCGGCCGCTCCGCACGCCCGCATCGCCATGTGCTCGAACGCAACCCTGCTCACCCGCGCGGCGGCGGAAGCGCTCGTCGACTGGACCCTCGACGAGCTGACGTTCAGCCTCGACGGCGTCGATCCCGATGCCGTCGACGAGGTGCGCCACGGGGGGTCGTTCTCGGCGATGCTCGACAACGTCCGCACGCTGCAGGCGGTCAAGACCGAGCGAGGCAGCGACCGGCCCGCATTGAGCGCCACGGTCGTGCTGCGGCGCTCGAACGCCAGACAACTCCCCGCGATCGTCGCGCTCGCCGCGAAGCTCGGGGTGAGCGCCGTCAACGTCAATGGCCTGGAGCCCTACGCCCCCCACCTCGTCGACGAGTGCGTGTGGACCGATCCCGAGCGCGGGTCGTACCTGCCGGACATCCTCGAGGAGGCCGAGGGTGCGGCGCGGCGCGGCGGTCTCACGCTGCGTCTGACCGCCATGCGGCCGTCAGCGCCCGTCTGCCCGCAGGTCCATCGGCCGATCGTGCTCGCCGACGGCTCGGTGGTGCCCTGCTCGGTGCTCGCCTACGAGCGCCGCTCCCTGCTGAGCGTCACCGGACACGGCGAGGTCGTCCGGCGTGACGCCATCACTCCGCGCCTCTCCTTCGGCTCGGTCAAGGAGCGTCCGCTCGCGGAGGTTTGGGCGAGTCCCGCCTACCGGCGCTTCCGTGGCGCGGTCTCCCGCGGAGAGTTCCCGGACGCCTGCCAGACCTGCCTGCTCAAGCACGGCGTCGTCTGCCCCTCTCCTCCCCTCACCGTCGCCGAGTGCCTGCGCACCGTGCCCCAGCAGACGGTCCCGGGGAGCGGCTGATATGGCCGCCATACCCAACCCCCTTGCCCGCGCCGTACGCTACGCGCGCGCACACGGGGTCGTCACCTCGGCCCACAAGGCGGCGCGACTCGCGGCTCGCCACGCGACGATGCGCGGCCTCCCGATGACCGTGCACGTCGAGGTCTCCAACGTCTGCAACCTGAGCTGCGAGTACTGCGTCCTCGACCGCGGCGCGCAAGGCGACCGCGTCATGAGCGACACGACGTTCGCGGCCGTGCTGCCTGTGCTGCGAAACGCCCTGCGCATCAACGTCTCCGGCCTTGCCGAGCCGCTCATGAACACGCGCTTCACCGCGATGCTCGGCGAGATACGCCGCGTCGCCCCGACCGCCGCGATCCAGATGAACACCAACGCGTCGCTTCTCACGGCACAGATCGCGGGGCGTCTCGTCGAGAGCCGTCTCGACGAGGTCGTCTTCAGCCTCGACGGAGCGGACGCCGAGCACTTCGACGCCGTCCGGCACGGGGCGTCGCTTTCCGGCCTCATCGAGAACATAGGCACGCTGCGCGCGGTGGTCCGCGAACGCCGCGCCGAGCGGCCCGCCTTGAGCGCGACCACGGTGCTGCAGCGCCACAACATCGCACAGTTCCCTGAGACGGTGCGCCTCGCGGGACGGATGGGCGCGACCGTCGTCAACGCGAACGGCCTCGAGCCCTTCGTGGCGAGCGTGGCCGACGCGCCGCTGTGGACGGACCCTGACAGCGTCGACGGCCTCGCAGGCATCCTGAGAGAGGCGGGAGCGGCGGCCTCGGCCGCGGGCATCGAGCTGCGGTTGACCGCTATGCGTCCCCAACAGGCGGTCTGCCCGCAGATCTTCCGCCCCATCATCCTCGCCGACGGCACCGTCGTCCCCTGCTCGGTGCTCGCGTACCCGCGCGACTCCTACCTTGCGATCGACGACACAGGCGCCGTGGTCAGGCGTGATGGCGCCACGCCTCGCGTGTCGTTCGGCAACGTCAACGAGACGCCGTTTCGCGACATCTGGCAAGACGACGAATACGTCCGCTTCAGGCACGCGGTCGAGCAGCGCGACTTCCCGGCCGCATGTGGATCCTGTCTCATGAAGCACCACGTCATCTGCCCGCAGCCGCCGCTTACCCTCGCCGAGTGCCTCGGCACGCTGGAGAGAGGCGCCGCGAACGCCGAGGCCGCCTCATGACGTCCGTAGCCGCTGACGCGCCCGCCCCCGCGAGCGCCGCGCCGCCCGGCACCGGGCGCAACCGCGCGATGGACGTGCTCAAGGCGTTCGGGATCCTCTCCGTCGTCCTGGCGCACGCGACTCCTCCCGCAATCGTCGTCGAGGTCGTCCAGATCTATTACATCGCGGTCTTCTTCTTCGTCGCCGGCTACTTCTTCAAGGCCGAGTACTTCGCCGACTTCGGCGCGCTCTTGCGCACACGACTCCTGCCGCTCTACGGCGTCTTCGTGGCGTGGAACCTCTCGTACCTCGCGTACGAGACGGCGCTCGTGGCACCACTCCTCGGGCTGGTAGGAGTGGACCTCGGACCCGCGCACGAGCTCTCATACGCGCCGCGAGCCGCGGCGGCGATCATCCTCAAAGGAAGCCCGTACTCGATGGGGGGCGCGCTCTGGTTCGTGACGAGCCTCATCGCCGCGACCGTCCTGTTCGCGGCGATCGGGTGGCTCGCCCGTCGCCTGCCCGAGCGCGTCTCGCCGCACGCCGTGCGTCTCGCCGTGCTCGCATGCTTTTTCGCGGGCTTCGGCGGCGAGACGCTCCTGCCGTGGCCCGCGTTCGGCGACACCGCGCTCGTGGGCCTGCTCGTCCTCTACGCGGGGTACCGCTACCGGACTTTCGAGACCCGTGTCCCGCTCGTCCCGGTGGTGGCGGTTGTCTGCGCAGCTGAGGTGTTCGTCCTACGCGGCACGGTGGACATGACCGTCGACACGTACCGGGACATGCTCTCGTTCGTCGTCGCCGTGGGGGCGGGAATCTACGCGCTCCTGTGGGCGGCGTCACTGCTCGAGCGGTCGAAGGTCTTGAACTACATCGGACGCAACACCTTGTTCATCGCCGCGACGCACTTCGTGGCGTTCAAGGTAGTGGCGCTCGCGCACATCGCGGCCCGCGGTCTGCCCCTGCGGGAGCTGGCGCGCTTCCCCGTCATCCCCGACGGCAACTGGTGGCTGGCCTACTTCGCCGGCGGAGTCATCATCCCGCTCGCGCTGAAGGCGACGGTGATCGACCGGTGGCTCATATCGTGGCGCGCGCGACCGCGGCCCGGTCGGCAGACTCCCTACCCGGCGGCGCCGGCGGGACCCTGAGCGCGAATCCGCTCCAGGTCGGCGTCGACCATCATCGCGACGAGCTGCTCGAAACCCACCTCTGGCACCCACCCGAGCTTCTCGCGCGCCTTCGTCGAGTCACCCAGCAGGTGGTGCACTTCGGCCGGGCGCCAGAACTCCTGGTCCTCGACCACATGGTCGCGGTAGTCGAGGCCCACGTGCCCGAAGGCGACCTCGCAGAACTCCCTGATCGAGTGGTCCTCGCCCACGGCGACGACGTAGTCGTCGGGCTCGTCCTGCTGCAGCATGAGCCACATCGCCTCAACGGCGTCACCCGCGTAGCTCCAGTCCCGCTTCGCCTCAAGGTTGCCGAGGCGCAGCTCGTCCGCGAGCCCGAACTTGATGCGCGCGACCCCGTCGGTGATCTTGCGGGTCACGAACTCCAATCCGCGTCTCGGCGATTCGTGGTTGAAGAGGATGCCGTTGCTCGCGTGGAGCCCGTAGGACTCCCGGTAGTTCACAGTGAGGAAGAACGCGTAGACCTTCGCGACCCCGTACGGAGAGCGCGGGTGGAACGGCGTGGTCTCGCGCTGTGGGGTTTCGCGCACGCTGCCGAACATCTCGGACGTCGAGGCCTGGTAGAACCGCGTGTCCGGCTTCAGACGCCTGATCGCCTCGAGCCACCTGAGCACACCGAGCGCGTTGACCTGCGCGGTGAGCATCGGCTCTTTGAACGACGCCGGTACGAACGACTGGGCCGCAAGGTTGTAGACCTCGTCCGGTTGCACCGCGTCAAGCGCGTCCATGAGCGACCCTTCGTCGAGCAGGTCGCCGTCCACGAGGTGTATCCGGCCCAGTATGTGCTCGATACGGCCGTAGTTGTCCTGCGACAGCCGGCGCACCATGCCGTGGACCTCGTACCCCTTTTCGAGCAGCAGCTCGGCAAGGTACGAGCCGTCCTGGCCGGTGACACCGGTGATGAGCGCGCGTCGGGGCATCTCGTCAGCTCTCCCTTTCCCAGTCGTCCTCGAGGCGGACGATGTCGTCCTCGCCGAGGTACTCCCCCACCTGCACCTCGATGACCTTGAGCGGCACCTTGCCGCAGTTCTCGATCCGGTGCTCGGCGCCCACGGGGATGTAGGCGCTTTCGTTCACGTGGACCTCGCCTCGCTCCGAATCGCACGTCACGAGCGCCGTCCCGGCCACGACCACCCAATGCTCCGACCGGTGGTGGTGGCGTTGCAGGCTCGGACGGCCGCCGGGCTTGATGACGAGCAGCTTGATCTGGAAGCCGGGGCCTGAGAGCAGCGTCGTCCACGAGCCCCACGGCCTCAGGCTCTCCTTCGGCCGCACCACCTCGTCAGCGCCCGACGCCTTGAGCGCGTCCACGACCAGCCGGACGTCTTGCGAGCGGTCCTTGCGCGCGACGAGCGTCGCGTCCGAGGTGTCGATCACGAGCAGGTCCTCCACGCCGAGCGTGGCGACCAGGCGGTCGGTGCTGTAGACGATCGTCCGCGCGCTGTCTATGTCCACGCCACGCCCCACGCGCACGTTCCCCGACCCATCAGGCGTCGCGACCTCTCCGAGCGCCTCCAGCGAGCCCACATCGCTCCACACGAGGGCGCTCGGAATGACCGCGACCCGGTCGGAGCGCTCCATGACCGCGTAGTCGATGGAGATCGACGGAAGCGCGCCGAACCGCTCGCGCGCCTCATCGGGGTCGACTCCGTCCGCCGCCTGCGCCCGCGCGAGCCACCGGGCCGTCCGCGCGATCTCCACGGTGTCCTCCCACGCCGCAAGCTCCTCAAGG
>DASSAH010000008.1:0-8888 GCA_035685585.1 Coriobacteriia bacterium | reverse complement strand
CAATGCTCGGTTGTCCACGAAACCGGGTCAATATCAGTCGTTCGCGATTCGCCAGATCGTCTTGTGCAGCTCCGCGCGCTTCGCTTCCTTGGTGGTCGGGGCCATGCAGGAGTCCCTTCGTCTCGGGGGACAAACGAGCTGGCTGGTGCCCCATGTGGACCTCCAGCCCAATCGTGACCCTCATCTTACTGGACGGGACTGACAAGATGAGCTGCGAGCAAGGCGAGTCGCCTCGGCCTCCGGCTTAGTTGCCTTCCGATTCAAACGATGCTATCGCCGCCATGTACTCCTGAAGCGCATCAAGCGACTCAAATCGCGGAACCGACCGGTACTCAAGGAACCTAGCTTCCATAAGTTGCTCCCACATCGCCTCCCCAGTCCTTCGCGGGAACGTCCCGAGCAGGGACCTGAAGTAGTCGCCGGTCGCACGGTAATGGTGAGTGTGGATGAATCGAGACCAAGACTCCGCAAGTTGATCTTCCGGCCTGATATCGATGATCTCGATCTCCTCTAGGTTCCGCTTGTCCGGCCCTCCCCAGGCATCGTCGAGGAGCTTGATCGCTGCGGCATCCGAGGCGGGCGCACCATACCCAAAGACTGTGAATAGCCAGGCGTTCTGCATGACGAACTGAATCGAGTCCCATTGCGCGTTGATGAAGCCGTCAGCGGTGTAGTCCTTGTCACGAACCGGATACAACAGGCGTGTCGGGGTGAACTGAGTACCGCACACCGAGCACTTGGAGCCTGTGTGGCCCATGGTTCTGTGCTCGAGACAGTACCCAACCACGGAGCATCCGTGGAGATAGAGCGTCGAGGGTAGAGGCGCCACTCTCGAGTTCCGCCAGCATGCCATGTAGAGGAACGGATCCCAGTTGAACGTGGCGATATAGTCCTTCTCGCGGAGTGAGAGGACCATGTAGTCATAGATTGTCGGAGTATCGGGCAATCGCAAGTCAGAGAAGTAAGCGACCACCCGGTTCTCGACGAGTTCTCGCAGGTCAGCAAGTTCCAGGTTGGATGCCAGCTCCGAATACGTATCCTCGAAGTTGCCGCTGGGGTCTAGGCCGTACGCTTCAATCGAGCTCGCTAGTTCGAGAACCTCAACCAAGTTGTTCATGAGTGGGAGAATCTGGCCGAAGCGATCACCGTGCGGGAATGCTGCGAGACTCGCACCTGCCCCAAGGATTACCGCGTGGGGCCTCGCCATGTAGGTGCGTCCCTTGAGTTCATCCCAACTGATGTCGAGTCCGCTCACCGACCCCCCCGATCGCGAGGCACCTAAGCCCAGATTCTGCAGCCCGCGCAAGCGAGCCCGCCCCCTACGCCCCCGAGCTCTCCTCGGCAACCTTCCCCGCGAACTCCGCGACGCCCATCTGGCCGATGTCGCCCTCGGTCCGCTCGCGCACGGCGACCACGCCACCCTCGGCCTCCTTGTCCCCCACCACAAGCATGTACGGGACCTTCTGCTGCTGGGCCTTGGCGATCTTGACGCGCATCGGCTCCTGCTCCTCGTAGACCTCCACGCGCACGCCGGCGGCCTCGAGGCGCTCACGCACCTGCTCGGCATAGTCGAGGTGCCGGTCGGCAATCGGGACGATGACCGCTTGGACCGGTGCGAGCCACACCGGGAACGCGCCAGCGTAGTGTTCGATGAGGATGCCGAGGAACCGCTCCATCGAGCCGAGGATGGTGCGGTGGAGCATGAACGGGCGCGCCTCGGTGTTCTCGGCCGTGCGATAGGTCATGTCGAAGCGCTCGGGGTTGTTGAAGTCGACCTGGATGGTCGCGGTCTGCCAGGTGCGCCCGATCGCGTCGCGCAGCTTGATGTCGATCTTCGGGCCGTAGAACGCGCCTTCGCCCTCGTTGGTCTCGAAGGCCATCCCCCGCTGCTCGAGGGCGTCGATGAGCGCTGTGGTCGCGTGCTCCCACTCCTCGTCGAATCCCTTGATTGACTTCTCGGGCCTGGTGGATACCTCGGCGGTGTACTCGAAGCCAAACACGCCGTTCACGTAGTCCACCAGGTCGAGCATCTTGATGACCTCAGGGGTCACCTGCTCGGCCGTGCAGAAGATGTGCGCGTCGTCCTGCGTGAACCCGCGGGCGCGCATGAGCCCGTGCACCACGCCGGAAAGCTCGTGGCGATACACCGTGCCGAACTCGAACATCCGCCACGGCAGGTCCCGATACGAACGGATGTCGTTCTTGTAGATCATGACGTGACCGGGACAGTTCATCGGCTTGATGCCGTAGTCGTTCACACGCCCGTCGCCCTCGTCGACCTGGAAGAAGTACATGTTGTCGCGGTAGTTGTCCCAGTGGCCCGAGGTCTTCCACACATCGGCCTTGTAGACGTGCGGGGTGACGACCTCGTCGTACCCGCGCCGGTAGAGCTCCTGACGCAGCCACTCCTGGATGATGCGCAGCACGCGCGCGCCCTTGGGGTGGTAGAGCGGCAGTCCCGCGCCGGCCTCCTCGTGCAGGCTGAAGAGATCGAGCTCACGGCCGAGCTTGCGGTGGTCGCGCCGCTCGGCTTCTGCCAGGCGCTCGAGGTAGGCGTCGAGCTCCTTCTGAGTGAACCACGCGGTGCCGTAGATGCGCTGCAACATCGGGCGGGTCGAGTCGCCGCGCCAGTACGCGCCGGCGAGCTTCATGAGCTTGAACGCGCCGATCCTGCCGGTGTCGGGGAGGTGCGGGCCTCTGCACAGATCGGTGAACACGCCCTCGCGGTAGATCGAGATGACCTCGCCCTCGGGCAGCTCCTCGATGAGCTCGCGCTTGAACGGGTCGTCGGCAAAGACATCGGACGCCTCGCGCTTGGTGAGCTCCGAGCGCTCGAACGTGCGCTCCTCGGCGATGATCTGGCGCATCCGCTCCTCGATGGCCTCGAGGTCATCGGGGGTGAGCTGCGTGTCGATGCGGAAGTCGTAGTAGAAGCCGTCTTCGATCGCCGGCCCCACGCCAAAGCTCGCCTCGGGATGAAGCGTCTTGATCGCCTCGGCCATGACGTGCGCCGCCGAGTGGCGCAGCAGGTGGAGCGCCTCAGGGCTGCGGTCGGTGACGATCTCGACGGTCTGCCCGTCGGCGAGCGTGGAGGTGAGGTCGACGTCGCGCTCACCGTCGATGCGCCCGGCGAGCGCGGCTTGCGCGAGGCGCGGGCCGATCGACGCGGCCAGGTCGAAGACGGTCGCACCCTCGGGCAGGCGCTTCTCGCTTCCGTCGGGCAGTCGTACCGCGATCTCGGACATCGTCCTATCTCCTCGGTAGAGACGCAGCACCCCGCCAGGAGGCGGGGTGTCGGTCGGGGGCCATGCCGCCCGCCCCTACTGCTTGGTCTTACAGTACGGGCAGACGCCCCAGTTCAACCTGAGCGGCTTGCCGCACTCGATGCACGGTCTTCGGAGCTTCTTCATGCAGTACGGACAGAGCAGGAACTCCTTCTCGACCGCCTTGTGACACGAGGGGCACGACGTGAGGTCGCGCTGCAACTCGACCTCTTTCGCGCGGATCTCGAGCTCACGCTCGCGCGCATCGGCAAGAAGCTCCGGCGGACGCACGACAAGGTACACCACCCATCCGGCGAGCGGAAAGAGGAGCGCGGCGAGCGCCCAGAACCACGCCATGGCGCCACGACGGTCGGCGTCGCGGTAGACCCAGAAGACTATGGCGACATGGAGGACGATGAAGAAGAGGGAGCAGAGGTTGCGCGCGAGGATGAACTCGGGGCTCTCGATGATCGGATCCAATATCCCGCCCATGGCCTCCCCTTCGCGTCCCCGTGTCCGGCGGGCATGCACGAACCGGTGGGCCGCCCCGTACCGGACTAGAGGGATTCTAGCAGAACAGAGGCCATATGCGTTCACCTGGGCACAAGGGATCACGCAACCGCGAGGCCGACCGTTCTACGACCGCCGGCACACAGGTCACTCAGGCCGGGTAAGCGCCTCCGCGACCGTCCGGATGCTGCCGGTGACGACCGCCCCGGCGGGGTTGCCCGCGAGCGCGATCCGCACGCCGGCAACAACGCTCTGCGCGACCTCGGGACGCTCGCCTGTCACCCGCTCGATCGTCTCGGCCACCTCGCCGGCGGAACGCGCGCGCGGCGAGTCCGGCGAGACGGCCACGAAGCCGCGTGCCACCGGCGCGAGCGCGAAGACCATGCCCGCGACGTCCTTGTCGGAGAGCACGCCGAGGACGATGGTGGGCCGAGCGGCAGAATCGGGCCACGCGGCGGCTATCGCGCGCGCGAGGATCCCGGCGGCCTCGGGGTTGTGTGCGGCGTCCGCAACCAGCCAGGGTTTCCTGCCGAGCACCTGGAAGCGGCCTGGGAACGTCACAGCCGCCAGTGCCGCGCGCAGCGACTCGGCGTCGAGCGCCCGGTCCAAGAACGCCTCGGACGCGGCGATCGCGGTCGCGACGTTCGCGGCCTGGTACGCCGGGGCGCGCAGCTCGAGACCTCGGTAGGCGGCTTTGGCGCCCGAGACGTCGACGCTCATCGGCGCGTCCGGCGCGTCTGGATCGGCGGTGACGGTGAAGCGGACCGTCTCGGGTTCGCCGACCGGGCTCGCCGCGAGTCCTGCCCGCACCGCGAGCACAGGCGCGGTCGCCCCGACCGCCGTGACCCGCGCGCGGAACACGCGCTCCACGCCGATCGTCCCCGGACCGAGCACGGTGACACTCGCCGGCTTGATGATGTGCGCCTTGTCCGCGGCGATCTCTTCGCGCGTCTCGCCGAGGTGTTCGGTGTGGTCAAGCCCCACCCCGGTGACCACCGCCACCACAGGCGCCACCACACTCGTCGCGTCCCACCTGCCGCCCATGCCGACCTCAAGCACGGCCACATCGATCCCGCACTCGCGGAAGATCGAGAGCGCCGCCGCGGTGAGCAGCTCGAACTCGGTCGGCGTCACCCCGGCGCGCCGCGCCGCGGCGAGCGCCTCGGCGATTCCGGCGGCGAAGCGGTCCTCGGAGACCCGCACGCCCTCGCAGATCACCCGCTCGGTGTAGGAGTGCAGGTGGGGACTCGTGTAGGCGCCCGTGCGCACGCCGTGCTCCGCGAGGATGGCCGCCACGAGCCGCGTGACCGACGACTTCCCGTTCGTGCCGGTCACCTGCACGGCCGCATATGCGTCCTGCGGGCGGCCGAGTTCGGCCGTCATCGCGCCGATGGCGTCGAGCGAGGGGTTCACGCCGAAGGTGAGCGCCTCGGAGAGCGCCCGCACGGCATCCGCGTAACCGAAGCGCGTCACGGCCGCCTCCCTCCCGTCACGCCTCGAGCTCGTCGAGCTGTTCGCGCAGCGCCGCGATGCGGTCGGCAGACTCGGTCGCCTTCGCACGCTCCTTGGCGATGACGTCGGGAGCGGCCTTGGCGAGGAAGCCTTCGTTGGCAAGCTTGCGCTCGGCCTTTGCGAGATCGTCTGCGGCAGACGCCAGCTCCTTGGCGACGCGCGCGCGCTCGGCGTCGAAGTCCACGAGGCCCTCGAGCGGCACGTAGACCTCCATGCCTCCGGCCACCACCGTGACCGAGTGTGCGGGCTTGGTGGCGTCGGTGGCTGCGACGAACGAGTCGATGCCCGCAAGCGCGTTGAGGTACGCGAACTCCGCGTCGAGCAGTTGCACGTCGGTCTCGGCCTGCGTGCGAACAACCACCGATATCCCCTGCTTGGGCGAGATCCGGTAGCGGGCGCGCACGCCCCGCACCGCGACGACGATCTCGAGCATCTTGCTCACCGAGCGCTCGGCGTCGTTGTCACGGAAGCGCGCAAGCTCAGTCGGATCGGGCCACGCGGCGACCATCAGTGACGGCGCACGGTTCTGTCCGGTCAGCGGGAGGCGTCGCCAAATCTCCTCGGTGATGAACGGCATCATCGGATGGAGCAGGCGAAGCGCGACATCGAGCACGAAGACGAGGTTGCGCTGCGCGGTGAGGCGCCCCGCTCGCTCGGCCGCGCTCGCCGTCTCTCGCGTGCCCGCGAACAGGCGCGGCTTGCAGAGCTCGAGGTACCAGTCGCAGAACTCGCTCCAGAAGAACTCGTAGAGCGACCGCGCCACGTCGCCGAACTCATACGCCACGATGCCCTCGTCGACCCGGGCCGCCAGACCCGCGAGCCGGGAGAGGATCCACGCGTCAGCGGCCGTCGCGGCCTCGGGTCCGCCCGGCGTGAACCCGTCGTCAAGGTTCATGAGCACGAACCGGCTCGCGTTCCAGATCTTGTTGGCGAAGTTGCGCGAGGAGAGCAGCCGCTCCTCGGCGAACCTGATGTCCTGGGTGCCGGTCGTTTGCAGCATGAGCCCGAAGCGCATCCCGTCGGCGCCGTAGTGCTCCATGAGATCGAGCGGGTCGATGCCCGTGCCGAGCGACTTGCTCATGCGCTTGCCCTCGGCGTTGAAGACCGTGGGGTGGATGATGACGTCCTCGAAGGGCACCTTGCCGTCGACGGAGCGCATCCCGCTCATGATCATGCGCGCCACCCACAAGAACAGGATGTCGCGCGCCGTGGAGAGCACGGCCGTCGGGTAGAAATACGCGAGTTCGGGGGTCCGCTCGGGCCAGCCGAGGGTCGCGAACGGCCAGAGCTGGCTGGAGAACCACGTGTCCAGCACGTCTTCGTCCTGACGCACGGGACCGCCGCACTCGGCACACTCGGCGAGGTCTTCCATCGACGCGACGGGCGGCGTCCCGCACGCGTCGCAGTAGAACACCGGGATGCGGTGACCCCACCAGAGCTGACGTGAGATGCACCAGTCGCGGATGTTGTCCATCCAGTGGAAGTAGACGGACTCCCAACGCTTCGGGTGGAAGGTCACGCGCCCGTCGCGGACCGCCTCGATGGCGGGCGCGGCGAGCGGCGCCATGCGCGCGAACCACTGGTCGGACAGCCACGGTTCGACGACCGTGTGGCAGCGATAGCAGTGGCCCACCGCATGCACGTGGGTTTCCACGCCGAGCAGCAGACCCGCCGCCTCCATGTCGGCGACGACCTGCCGGCGCGCCTCATAGCGCCCGAGCCCGGCGTAGGTCCCGCCCTCGGCCGAGATGGTGGCGTCGGCGTTCAGGATGTTGACCTTGGCGCAGCCGTGACGCTCGGCGATCTCGAAGTCGTTCGGGTCGTGCGCGGGCGTCACCTTCACGGCACCCGTGCCAAACGCCGGGTCGACGCTCTCGTCGGCGACGACGGGAATCCTCCGGCCGACAAGCGGCAGGACGACCGTCGCGCCCACGATGTCGCGATAGCGCTCGTCGGCCGGGTGCACCGCGACGCACGTGTCCCCGAGCATCGTCTCGGGACGGGTGGTTGCGACCACCACATGGTCGCGACCGTCCGCGGCCGGCTCGGCGAGCGGGTAGCGAAAGCGCCACAGGTGGCCTTCGAGGTCGTCGTGCTCGACTTCGATGTCGGAGAGCGCGGTCGAGCACCGCGGGCACCAGTTGATGATGCGCTTACCGCGATAGATCAGACCCTGCTGGTACCAGTCCACGAAGACCGTGCGCACGGCCCGCTGGTAGCTCGGGTCCATGGTGAACCACTCGTCCGAGTAGTCGCACGAGCATCCCATCGCCTTGAGCTGGCCGATGATCGTCGAGCCGTGCTCGCGCCGCCACTCCCAGCACGCCTCGATGAACGCTTCTCGGCCGAGGTCGTGTCGGCTCTTGCCCTCGCGCGCGAGCTTCTGCTCCACCTTGTTCTGCGTGGCGATACCGGCATGGTCGGTGCCGAGCACCCACCGGGTGGGGCGTCCGCTCATGCGCGCGCGCCGCACGACGACATCTTGGATGGTGTTGTTCAGCGCGTGCCCCATGTGGAGCGACCCGGTGACGTTGGGCGGAGGGATCGCGACGGTGAATGGGCGCTCGCCCCCGGGCAGCGGGTGCTGCGCGAAGTGACCGCCGGCGAGCCAGGACTCGAAGATGGGTCCTTCGACCGCCGTGTGGTCGTACGCCTTGGGCATCTCGCTCACAGGCGCCCCTTACGCGCTCTCAGCTTCGCCACGCCTCACGACCGTCGGCGGCACGGTGCCACGAACCGTCTCCTCGGTCACGACCACGGCCTCGATGTCGTCGCGGCTCGGCAGGTCGTACATCGTGTCGAGGAGCAGCCCCTCGAGGATGGAGCGCAGGCCGCGCGCGCCGGTCCCGTGCGAAATCGCCTGCTGGGCGACCGCCCGCAGCGCTTCTCGCGTGAACTCGAGGTCGACGCCTTCGAGCGAGAAGAGGCGGCAGTACTGCTTGACGAGCGCGTTCTTCGGCTCGGTGAGTATCTTCACGAGGTCGTCTTCGGTGAGGTCCCGCACGGACGCGAGCACCGGCAGACGGCCGATGAACTCGGGGATCAGTCCGTACTTCTGGAGGTCCTCGGGCAGCACGCGCGCGAACAGCTCGCCCTTTTGGTCGGCGGTGGCCTCAGCGAGCTCGGCGCCGAAGCCGATGCCGCGCTTGCCGATTCGCTCGGCGATGATCTTCTCCAGACCGACGAACGCCCCGCCGAGGATGAACAGCACGTTCGTGGTGTTGATGCGGATGAGCTCCTGCTGGGGATGCTTCCGGCCGCCCTGCGGGGGTACCGCCGCCTCTGTCCCCTCGAGGATTTTCAGCAGCGCCTGCTGGACGCCTTCGCCCGAAACGTCACGCGTGATGGAGAGGTTCTCGGCCTTGCGGGCGATCTTGTCGATCTCGTCGATGTAGACGATGCCGACCTCGGCGCGCTTGATGTCTAAGTCCGCCGCCGTGATGAGCTTCAGCAGGATGTTCTCGACGTCCTCACCCACGTACCCCGCTTCTGTGAGCGCGGTCGCATCGGCGATCGCGAACGGGACCCTCAGGACGCGCGCGAGCGTCTGCGCCAGGAGGGTCTTGCCGCATCCCGTGGGTCCGAGCAGCAGGATGTTGCTCT
>DASSAH010000007.1:0-2504 GCA_035685585.1 Coriobacteriia bacterium | reverse complement strand
GATGCGGCCGGAGCGCCGGGAGGCGGCGAGTCGTGAGCGACGCCCGCGCGCTTTTCGAGGAGATCCGCGCGTTCGCAGACGAGCGCGACGCGGTGATCATCGCGCACAACTACCAGCGGGCCGAGGTCCAAGACGTCGCGGACTTCGTCGGCGACTCGCTCGGCCTGTCGCGTCTCGCGGCGCGGACGGAGGCGAGCGTCATCGTCTTCGCGGGCGTGCACTTCATGGCCGAGACCGCCAAGATCCTCTCGCCCGGCAAGACCGTGCTCATGCCCGAGCCACGGGCGGGCTGTCCGATGGCCGACATGCTCACCGCCGAGCAGCTCCGCGCGTGGCGGGAGGAGCACCCGGGCGTGCCGGTGGTCACGTACGTGAACTCGACGGCCCAGGTCAAGGCCCTCTCCGACATCTGCTGCACCTCGGCCAACGCCGTCGCGGTCGTCCGGTCGCTCAGCGCGCCGAAGGTGCTGTTCGCACCCGACCGCAACCTCGCGCGGTGGGTGGCGTCCCAGCTTCCCGAGGTCGAGATCGTCGCATGGGACGGCTGGTGCCCCACGCACGACGAGGTCACCGCCGAACAGGTGCGCGAGGCGATCGAGCGGCACCCGTCGGCCGAGGTGATGGCGCACCCCGAGTGCCGGCCGCCGGTCACCGCGCTCGCTGACGCGGTGCTCTCCACGAGTCAGATGCTGCGGTACGCGGCCGAGTCACCGGCCGGCGAGTTCATCGTGATCACCGAGGAGGGGCTCCTGCACGCGCTTGCGAAGGCGGCGCCCGGGAAGCGGTTCGTGAACCTCACGCCCCGGATGCTCTGCCCGAACATGAAGGTCACGACGATCCAGAAGGTGCGTGACTCGCTCGCCGACATGCGCACCGCCATCGAGGTCGACCCGGACGTCGCGCGCGCCGCGCTGCGCGCCGTCGAGCGGATGATCGCAGTTGACTGACGCTCGCGACATCAGCCGGGTCGCGCGTCGACTGAACCCGGGCGAGCTGCCGGACGCGCTCGGGAGGCGGTACCTCATCGCGTTCGACACCGCCGAACTCCCGCAGCACACCTGCGACGTGCTCGTCGTCGGCTCGGGAATCGCGGGGCTCATGGCGGCGCTCTCGCTCGGACCCGACTGCCGGGTGCGACTCGTGACGAAGGCCCGCCTGAGCGAGACGGGGACGTGGTACGCCCAGGGCGGCATCGCTGGCGCCGTCGGGGAGGCCGACTCGGTCGAGCTGCACCTGGCGGACACTCTCGTGGCGGGACAAGGCCTCTGCGACGAGCACGTGGTGCGCACCGTGGTCGGCGAGGCGGCGGAGGGACTTGCCGGACTTGAGGCGCTCGGGGTCCGCTTCGACCTCGGCGCAGGCGGTCTGCCGAGTCTCGCGCGCGAGGGCGGGCACACCCTGCCTCGCGTGCTGCACACGGGCGACGCGACGGGCGCGAGCATCCAAGACGCGCTCGCCGCGGCGGTACGCTCGGCGGACCACATCGACCTGGCCGAGGGGTGCTTCCTGATCGACCTGCTCACCGCCGGCGAGCGCTGCGTAGGAGCGCTCGTGCTCGACGGCGCGACCGGACGGCCGGAGGTCCACTGGGCTGGAGCGGTCGTGCTGGCCACCGGCGGATGCGGCCAGGTCTATCGGGTCACTACGAATCCCGAGATCGCGACCGGAGACGGGCTTGCCGCCGCGTGGCGCGCGGGCGCGGAGATCGCGGACATGGAGTTCGTGCAGTTCCACCCGACTGCCCTCGACCACGACGCCCACCCCAAGACGCTCATCACCGAGGCATTGCGGGGTGAGGGAGCGTTCCTGCTCGGCTGTGACGGCGAGCGCTTCATGCCGGGCGTCCACCCGCTCGCCGAACTCGCTCCCCGTGACGTCGTAGTGCGCGAGATCGAACGCGTGATGGCCGAGTGCCAGCAGCCACACGTCTGGCTCGACGCGCGTCATCTCGGCAAGGAGCGTCTGCGCGCGCGGTTCCCCACGATCTGGGAGCGTCTCCGGGAGGCCGGCTACGACCTCTCGGCCGAACTCGTGCCGGTCGCCCCCGCGGCACACTACATGGTCGGCGGGGTACGCGTCGACCTTGACGGACGCACCTCGGTGCCGGGGTTGTACGCCTCGGGGGAGGTCACCGCGTCGGGACTCCACGGGGCGAACCGCCTTGCGTCGAACTCGCTGCTCGAAGGGGTCGTGTTCTCGCGGCGGATCGCGCGCGTGCTTCGTGACGCGACTCCGCGCGCGACCCCCGCGCGGATCGTCTCGGGGCCTGTGGAGCGCACCGTGGCGTTCGCCATCGACACCGCCCGGACGACCCTGCAGCAGGCGATGACGTCGTTCGTCGGCATGACGCGCGCGCAGGGTGGGCTCCGGGAGGCGTCCGAGGTGCTCGGGGGGCTCAGTCGGCTGCTCGACGTGAGTCTGAGGCGCGCCGAGGAGTACGAGGTCCAGAACGCGCTCGCTGTCGCTTCGCTCATCACGCACGCGGCGTGGATGCGCACGGAAAG
>DASSAH010000006.1:0-9042 GCA_035685585.1 Coriobacteriia bacterium | reverse complement strand
GCGGCGCGGACGGCTGTTCGCTTCCCAGAGTGTACCCGCTCCCGGGCAGGGTGCTCGCGGGTGATCGCGAACGCTGAGAGGCTGGCGGTGAGGGTGAGAGGGCCCGTAGACGACCCGCGCCGCATCCCCTTCGGGACTCGCCTCCCCGTGCATGATGTCTGACAGCGGGAACCCCACGCTCGGAGTTCCCGCTGCTAGCACGCTATGGCGGAGGCGCGTGCGAATCGAACACACCCGGGACGCTCTTCACGCCCCACTACGGTTTTGAAGACCGCGGGAGCCACCAGGCCCCATCCGCCTCCGCGGAGGATTGTCCTGGCCACAGGGGGTGGTGTCAAACCGCGGACGGCGCGCGCTGCCGGCCACGCGACCTCCTCGCATCACGCCTCAGACGCGCACGCGCCTGCCCACTCGCACAGGTGCTCGGCAAGCACCGCCGGCAGCGCCGCGACGAGGTCCTCCGCGCGGTGGTCGGGCCGCGCGCCCATCACGTGACCCGCCGTGCGGTTGGCCCGCGCGGCGCACACCGCCGCCTCGAACGCCGGGAAGCCCGCCGCCATGAGCGCTGACGCGATTCCCGTGATCGTGTCGCCGGTTCCGCCGATCGCCTCGAGCGCAGGAACGCACGGCTCGGACACCGTCTCCCTGATCACTCCCTCGACGGCGATCCGGTCGGTCTCTCCCTTGATCAGCAGGACGCGGGCCGAGCCGTCGCGCTCGTACGCGAGGCGCGCGAGTTCGACCGGGTCGAAGCCGTCAGCTCCGAACAGGTAGTTGCTCACATAGGCCGGATGCGTGGCGCGCTCGTCGGCGAGGAACCCGACTTCGCCGACGTCGGGCGTCATCAGGTCGAAGCGCGGGGCAAGCCCGGCCGCCTTCGCCGCGTACATGCCCCCCGCGTCGGCGACGAGCCTGACCGCGCCGCTCTCGACGAGTGGTCCCAGCCACTGCATCGTCTCCCGCATCAGCGCCATGATGGGCTGCAGGTAGTGGAACGCGACCACCGGGGGCGCTGTGCGCTCGATCTCGCTCTTGAGCAGGCCGTAGACGGCACGGGTACCCTCCCCACGTCCGAGATCGCCTCCGATGAGCACATCGGGAGGTTCGACGCCGAGGTGATCGGTGACCGCCAGGGCGGCTGAGAGCATGGCGCTCGAGCCTTGACACACCGGCAGCGCGACGCCGTCGACGATCAGGCGGCCTTGCGCGTCTCGGCCGAGCGGGCCGCAGGCCACGTCGCCGACGCCCGCGGGCGCGGTCGCCACCACGAGGAGGCTCACGGCCGCACCTTCGGTGCTTCCCCGGCGGCGGCACCGCCGAGGAGGCGGCCAGCCTCGACGAACGCCCGGTCGAGCATCAGGCCGCAGAGCGTGAAGCCAACGTCCTTCGGCCGCCGCCCGTCAGCTAGGTTCGCGCCAACGAACTCGAGGTTCAGGTACGGGATGTCGGGGCAGCCTCCGCCAGACGTGTTCACGATCGTGCCGGTCGCCTTCTCGACGGTGATCTTCATGTTGCCCGCGCGCACCATCAGCCACTGCCCGAAGTCCTCCGTCGTAACGATGTCCGCGAGCTCCATGGTGCCTTCAAGGGAGTCGGACCATCCCCGTGCGTGGGCGCCGCCTTCCACGAGCGCCCGCTCCGCGCCGAGACGCTCGACGACCGGGACGGCCACCGCGAGATCGCACCCCGCCCGCAGGTGCGGCGGGGGCGAGACCAGCTCGACCTCATAGTCCGCCCGCCTCAGGACCGCCTCGGCCTTGATGGCGGCGCTCACGTCGTCGAACAAGAAGATGCCGACGGCCTCTCCGGGCTCGTCCCGCCGTTTCGCCACTCGTCGCTTGAACGGCCAGCTCACGTCCGCGAAGCCTCTATCCGGAAGTGGTCCGGCTCCTCGCTCACCGACACGTCGTAACCCTCATCGGCAAGCATGCTGCTCACGTTTGCCTTTGCCGTGCCTGAATCCACGCGCACGACCAGTCTGTCGGGCGCGGCAGACAATGCCTGCTTCGCGCGCATCACCGGCAGCGGGCACGACAGGCCCCGGGCGTCAACCTCAACCATCGTAGTCCCCTTCCTACGCGAGCCGTTCGCGCTTGACGAACGCGATGCCAAGCAGAACCGCCATCATGACCGCGAGCGCGGGCCACGCGTTCTCAGCAAGGCCCGCTCCGGTCGACGCGATCACGAACCGGTGGGCCACCAGAGCGCCGGCGATCATGCCGAGAACAGCCACGAAAGCGTCCGCGTCACCTTCCCCGCTCATGATGACCTGCCTGAACGGGCAGCCCCCGAGCATCGCCGCCGCGAGCCCCGCAACCGCCATCGCCGCGAAGTTGCCGAGCGCATCGGTGTGAGCCACGGGCTGTCCGGTGAAGCCAAGGTTGTACTGGCCGAGCACCAGGTTCGCAACGGTCGACCCGACGAGGAGGCCGACAGCCGCGAAGAGCAGATCGAAGCGGCGGACGAGCACGAGGTCTCTGAACCCTCCCATGGTGCAGAACCGGCTGCGCTGGGCGACGACGCCCAACGCGAGGCCCGCGACCAGCGAGATGAGGAGCGGCGCCCTGCGTCCGCCCGGCAGCGGCGTCGCCTTCTCGACCGACGCCGCCGGGCTGATGACCGCTCCGTCAGCGGCGACGACCTCGCCGTCGACGAGCGACGCGTCTTCCGGCCGAAGCACCGCCTCTCCCTGGATGACCGCCCCCTCGGCCGTGGCCCGTGCCCCCGCCGCCGTTGTCGTCACGAACCCGGCCGGCGAGCCGAACTCGGTCATCAGCGCGAAGACGAGCAGGACGCCCATCATCCCGGTGCCGATCCATCCGACGGGTCGCGGGAGCACCCTCGCCCGCCCGAGGTTGAAGCCTCTCTTGAGGAACAGTGCGCCCGCCACCACGCCCGCCGCGATCCCGGCGATGCCCCAAAGCGCGTTCAAGTCGCCGCCTCCCAGACGCAGCCACGCCCGCACCGTGCAGCCGAGGAAGATGAGTGAGGAGAGCATGAAGATGAAGCCGAGCATGAACCTGAGCACTACCGAAGATCCGCCCCTGGGCCGGAACTCCCGGGTGGCGACGGCCGCGACAGCGCCTCCGAAGAGCAGGCCGATGATCTCGGGGCGAATGTAGGCTACACCTCCCATGTTGGCCCACGCGCCGCCAAACGCACCCGCGATGTCGCGGTTGAAACACGCGACGCACACGCCCATGTTCCCCGGATTGCCCTGACTCACCAGCCATGCCGCCGCTACCCCGATGATGACACCGGCCCCACCGAGCATCAGCGCCGACGGGCCAATCGTTCGATGTCTAGCCATGCGGCTCCCCCCTTGTTGCGCGAAGAACGCTGGAGACCGGTTTCGGAATCGAACCGAACAGCCCGGCTCTGCGACGAGCCCAGCGGGTTTGCAGCCCGTGGTCGGCGCCAGCCGACTCAACCGGTCAATCAGTAGACTAGATGTCTCGCATCACATTAGTCAATAGCTCAGACTGGGCGTCCCGGCGCTTCAGCCGCGGCTGGAGGGCTTGCGCAGCGATCGGCGGTCGTTCTCGAACTTCGTCAGACCGATGGCGTCGAAATGCTCGAGCAGCGGAATCACGTATTTCCGGCTGACCCCGATCACGTCTCGCAGCTCCGAAGTGGGAGCGCTGCCCTGTTCGCTCAGGTACGCAACGATGCGCCTCCGCATGGCATCGACGGCGCCCAGGTCGAAGTAGAGGTCCGAGCTCACCCGGACGATCGTGCCCTCCGACGCCATGCGGTTGAGGACCTTGCGTGCGACGCCCGGGTCGACTCCCGCCTCGGCGGCCCACGCCGTCACCGTACGCGGCGCGAAGCCGTCCTGTGCTACGAGCGGGCGCAACGCGGCCTCGGCGGCCCGCTCCTCGGCCAGCGCGGAGACGGCCGCCTCGGGGTGCCGCACCATGCCCTTCTCGACGACCGCAGAGCCTCGGCCCGTGGCTGATTCGAGTACCGCGTCGAACGCCCGGGGGGTGAGCCTGCGATCGACCCGGTCGCGGAGCGCCGCGGTCGCAATCCCGGTCGCGGTGGGCTCGGCCTGGTGAAACGCACGCAACTCGCGCTCGACTGCCGTGATGAGCGACTCGAGCGCGCCGGTGGTGATGAACGCGGTCTCTCCGCCGACCTTCAGGCGCGCGAGGTCCGCCCGGTTGAGCTCATCGGCCACCTGGGCGCGCGGCACCCCGATGGCAGCCGCCACCTCGGCTGAGGTCATGGGCAGGGCACGCGAGGCGAGCAGACCGGTGCTCGCGGCAGACAGGTCGTGCGCGACGAGCGCGTCGAGCAGCTCGCGCTCGTGTTCGCGAAGCGTGGTACGGCGCGGCGGCAGCACGTCGAGGACCGTGCCTCCGCCGATGGTGTAGACGGGCGAGTACGACCTCACGATGAACCGGTCGCCGTATCGTGGGACGAGCGGCGCCTCGAGTCGCACCTGCGCCAGACCGGACTGTCCGGACGCGAGCGCCGCAGTGTCCATGAGCAACACCCGGCCCAGCACCTCGCGCGTGCCGTGGTGCACATGCACGCGCGTGTCGCTCTCGAACGGCTGGTTCTCGCCCGGCGTGCCGAGGTAGGTGAAGAGCGCGTCGAACCTGTCGCTCGCCGACAGCGTCCGCGGCGCGGCGATGACATCGCCGCGGGAGATGTCGCCGCGGTCGACGCCGGCGATGTTCAGCGCGACCCTCTGGCCGGCGGTAGCCTTGTCGACACCCGCCGAGTGGACCTGGACGCCGCGCACGCGGGCCTCGCGTCCTCCCGGCAATACCTCGACCGGGTCGTCGCGCGAGACCTGACCGGACCAGAGCGTCCCGGTCACCACCGTCCCTGCGCCCGCGATGGTGAACACGCGGTCGACCGGCAGGCGGAAGGGCAGCCCCGCCTGGCGTGAGGGCGTCTCCTCGGCCACCGAGTCAAGCGCTTCGAGCAGTTCGGGAATGCCGAGCCCTGTCTGGGCGGACACCGGCACGATCGGTGCGCCGGCGATCGACGTCGTGTCCACGAGCGCTCGCACCTCCTCGGCGACGAGTTCGATCCACTCGGGGTCGGCGAGGTCGGCCTTCGTGAGCGCGACCACGCCGCGCCCCACGCCGAGAAGGTCGATGATCGCGAGGTGCTCGCGGGTCTGGGGCATGACGCCGTCGTCGGCAGCGACCACGAGCAGGACGGCGTCGATGCCGGTAGCCCCGGCCACCATCTGGCGTACGAACCGCTCGTGACCGGGTACATCGACCACACCCATCGTGCGCCCGCTCGGCAGAATCAGCTGCGCGAAGCCGAGTTCGATGGTGATGCCGCGCGCCTTCTCCTCGGCGAGCCGGTCCGGGTCGGTGCCGGTGAGCGCTTTGACGAGGGTGGACTTGCCGTGGTCGATGTGGCCGGCCGTACCCAGCACGAGCGAGCCCACCGCGTTCACTCCGCGTTCGCGAGTACGGCGGCGATCCGCGCGACGACGCTGGACTCGTCACGGGCGAGTAGCGTGCGGGGGTCGAGCAGCAGCCGGTCGTCCTTGATGCGCGCGATGATGGCCGGCTCACCGAGCCGCAACCGGCGCTCCAGCTCGACGGGGGTCGTCGCGCTCGGCGACACGCGGACGACTGTGGTGGGGATGTCGGCGAGAGGCAGCGCGCCGCCTCCCGCCCGCGAGACGTCACGCGCCGTGTCGACCGAGGCCGCTTCACCGCACGCGTCGGCGATGCGCCGTGCGAGTCGCTCGGCGCGGGCGGCAATCTCCTCGGCGGGCGCGGTGATCATGCGCAGCGTCGGAATCTCGGCGAGCGCACGCTCGGCGTCGAGATAGGCCCGCAGCGTGACCTCGAGGGCGGCGAGCGTCATCTTGTCGAGGCGCAGCGCGCGGGCCATCGGGTGCTTCTTGAGCCGCGTGATGATCTCCGCGCGTCCGACGAGGATGCCGGCTTGCGGCCCTCCGAGCAGCTTGTCGCCCGAGCACGAGACGAGATCCGCGCCGGTCGCGATCGACTCTCCGACGGTGGGCTCGTACGGCAGACCCCACGGGCGCACGTCGACGAGCACGCCAGATCCCTGGTCCTCGAAGACGGGCACGTCATGTCGTCTTCCGAGCGCGGCCAGCTCGGCCAGCCCGACCTCGTGCGTGAAGCCTACCACCCGGAAGTTGCTTGAGTGCACCTTGAGCAGCACTCCCGTCCGCTCGGTGATGGCGTTCTCGTAGTCACGCAGGTGGGTCTTGTTGGTGGTGCCGACCTCGACCATCGTCGCCCCGGACTCGCGCATGATGTCCGGAATTCGGAACGACCCGCCGATCTCGACGAGCTGGCCGCGGCTGACCACGGCTTCTTTGCCGCGCGCGAGCGCCGCGAGCGCAAGCATGACGGCGGCCGCGTTGTTGTTGACCGCCATCGCCGCCTCGGCGCCGGTCAGCCGAGAAAGCAGCTCCTCGCAGTGAGCGTGGCGACTGCCTCGCTCCCCGGTCACGACATCGTACTCGAGGGTCGAGTAACCCGATGCGACCTCCGCTGCCGCCGCGGCCGCCTCGTCAGACAGGATCGACCGGCCGAGATTGGTGTGCACGATGATCCCGGTCGCGTTGATGACCGTGCGCAGAGAACGGCGCGCCCGCAGCTCGACGCGTGCGCGCACGTCGGCAAGTAGTGCCGCCTCGTCGTAGGTAGCGTCACGTGTGGCGAGCAGCCGCGCGCGGAGCGCGCCGAGGGTCTCGCGGACCGCCTCGAGCACCACGGCGCGTGGATGGTCCGCCACGAGAGCGGTCACCTCGTCGTGACGCAGGACGTCGTCGACCTTGGGAAGCTGCCTCAGCCGTTCCTGAGTGTCCAACCGCATCCTCCCTCAGAGGTTTCGCAACTCGAGCCGTCCCGGCTCGCCTTCGCACACCCTGCCCACCACGCGAGCTTCCTCCGCGCGCGTGTCGAGTGCGGAGAGCAGGCCGTCGAGCTTCTCGGGGGCCACCGCCATCAGCAGACCGCCGCTCGTCTGCGGGTCGCAGAGCACGTCCTTCCAGGCGCGCTCGACTCCTCCCCACTCGACCCACGGGTCCAACGCGGTGATCACGTCGAGCGTCCTCCCCGGTTTGACGCCATCGCGGGCGTACTCGAGCGCCTTGGGCCACACGGGGACGGCTGCCACATCGACGGTGGCGGCAACCCCGCTGCCGAGCGCCATCTCATGCAGATGGCCGAGCAGCCCGAACCCGGTCACGTCCGTCGCCGCGTTCACGCCGGCCTCCAGCATGGCCTCGCTCGCCGCCCGGTTGAGGCGCGCCATCGACTCGATGACGTCATACAGCGTCTCCTCTGTCTCGACGCCGCTCTTGAGCGCGGTGTTCATGATACCGACCCCGATGCGCTTGGTCAGCACGAGGGCGTCACCGGGCCGCGCGCCGACGTTGCGCACCACGTCCTCGACGCGCGCCTCGCCCATCACCGCCAGCCCGAACTTCGGCTCGGCGTCATCGATCGTATGCCCGCCTACCACGAGCGTCTCGGCCTCCGCGCACGTCGCCGCGCCTCCCTCAAGGACGCGAGCCACCACTTCGGGCTCCATCGAGCAGGGGAACGCAAGCAGGTTGAGGGCCGCGAGCGGACGGCCCCCCATCGCGTAGATGTCCGAGAGCGCGTTGGCCGCGGTGATACGCCCGAAGTGGTATGGGTCGTCGACCATCGGCGTGAAGAAGTCGACGGTCAGGAGGATAGCGCGATCGCCCAGCAGGTAGACCGCCGCGTCATCCGCCGTCTCGAACCCCACGAGCAACTTCTCGGAGCGCTGAGGGGCAAGCGTGGCGAGCACCGCCTTGAGGTCCGCCGGACCCCACTTGGCGGCTCAACCCGCCTTGCTCGAAAGCTGCGTCAGACGCACCCGCTCGCTCATCTTCCCTCCCTACCGTCGTAGCTGACCCAGAGCGCGGCGGCGCCATAAGCGCCGAGCGGCACGCCGAGTGAGAGTTCCCCGACGGACACGCCGTCTCCTCCACTGACGCGCGCGACGGTCGCGACCGTACGCTCGAAGACGAGCGTCGCCGTCACGGCCACGTCGGCGTGGTTGAGGAGGAGAAGCGCGTCACGGCCATCCCCCGCGAGGAGCGCGAGTTCCACCGAGGGGGTGTCGCACGCCACCTTCGACCCGCACCCCGCGACCTCACCGACCGCACCGTACAACGCGCGCAGGAACCTCGCTATCTCGTCGGCAGGCGGCATGAGACCCGACTGTCCGAGGACACGCTCGAACGGGACGGCCACGCAGACCGCCCGGCCCTGCCCGGGACGGCTGAGCGTCACGAGCGGATTGCCGGCCGCGTCTGTCGCGACCACCGTCGAAGCACCGGGGCCGAGCAGCGCGAAGTGCGGGACCCGCGCCGCGGTGTCGAACGGCTCGAGCGCACCCACCATCCCTTGTTGCGCGACACGGCACGTCGCTCTCTCGCGCGCTCCCCCGTGCCCGAGGAAGTCGACGCCGAACAGCCGTCGCGCCTCGGAGCCGAACTCCCCGCCCCCGTACGAATAGACGAGCGACCCTCCAGCGTGCACCCACTCGGCGAGACGCTCCCACGTCTCCTGCGCCATGTCGGTGACGGACGGGACGATGAGCATCGCGAACGGATCGAACGGTTCGTGCTCGCGCGTCACCGTGATCGGCAGGTGAGCCTCCTTCGCACTCACGAACGCCTGCAGGCACGACCGTGGGGCGAAGAGCGACGGGAGCGTCGGCTCGGCGGCGGTCCGCTCCGCGGGGACCATAACGGCTGCTCGCTCGATCGGGCGCGTGAGCTGTCGCAGATCGAGCCGCGCGACCATCCGCGAGAAAGCCGCGAGCTCGCGCATCGCCGCCTTCGGGCGTCCTTCACCGTCGCGGACCCCCACGAGCGACTCGAACTCGTCGACGTGGTAGGGGGCGCGCCTGTCAGTCAGCATGTCGCGCCATCGACTCACGAGCGCTCCGGATGCGTTGTTCATCAGTCCCGAGTAGAGCGAACACCGCAACAGCGCGGCTTCCTCGGCGTGCGAGGCGTCAAGCGTGTGCGGGCCGATCCCATCGAGCAGC
>DASSAH010000005.1:0-9531 GCA_035685585.1 Coriobacteriia bacterium | reverse complement strand
TCTTCTTGCCGACGAGCGCCGCACCGATCTCGACCGGGCCCTCGGGCGTGGTCGCGCGCACCACCACCATCGAGACGTAGTCGTGCGTCTCGGCCCGCTTCGTCTCGGTGACCTGGATGCCCCGCTGTTCGGCGTAGTAGTCGGCGTTCACGAAGTTCACGCTCTCGGCGCTCACCACGGTCAGCAGCCCCTTGAGCACCGCGGTCCGCAGGATGCGCGTGTCCACGTCCGCGAGTCCTCCGACGAGCAGGATGTCGATCGCCTGCACGCCGCCGCGCGCCATCTGGGCGACCATCTTGCCGAGGTCCTCGGCGGGCTCGATGTAGGGTCCGACCGCGTCGAGCACCTCGGGCGAGACCGGCGCGATGTTCACCGCGGTGGGCACCATCTTGCCGAGAAGCCCCGCGGTGACGTACTCGGCGATCTGTTCGCCCGCGCGGTCCTGGGCCTCGGCGGTCGACGCGCCGAGGTGCGGCGTGAGGATGATGTTCTCGTAGGACGAGAGCGGGGAGTCGGTGCACGGCTCGACCTCGAAGACGTCGATGCCGGCGCTCGCGACCTTGCCGCTCTTGACGGCCTCCTCGAGCGCGTCGAGCTGGTAGATGCCGCCGCGGGCGGTGTTGATGAGCCGCACGCCGTCTTTCATCCGCGCGAACTGCTCGGGGCCGAACATCCCGATCGTCTCTTTGGTCTTGGGCAGGTGGACGGTGATGAAATCCGCCTGCGGCAGGATCTCGTCGACATCGGCGAACAGCTCGACGCCCATCGCCTGGGCGCGTTCGGGGGTGGTGTAGGGGTCATAACCGATCACGCGCATCCCGAAGCCGCGCGCCCGCTCGGCCACGAGCGAACCGATGCGCCCGAGTCCGAAGATGGCGAGCGTCTTCTCGTAGAGCTCGGCGCCGGTGAACTTCGAACGCTCCCACCTGCACTCGCGCATCGACGCCCACGCCTGGGGGATGCTGCGCGCCTGCGCGAGCATGAGAGCCAGCGTGTGCTCCGCGGCCGAGACGATGTTGCTCGTCGGCGCGTTGCAGACGATGATGCCGCGCTCGGTCGCCGCCTGGACATCGACGTTGTCCACACCGACCCCGGCCCGGCCGATGATCTTGAGGTTCTTCCCCGCCTCGATGACCTCGCGCGTGGCCTTGGTCGCCGAGCGCACGATGAGCGCGTCGTACGCGGGGATCTCGGCCACGAGTTCGTCGGGCGACAGCCCGAGCTTCACCTCGACGTCGAAGTGGTCCTTCAGCATCTCGACGCCGGTATCGGCGATCTTCTCGGCTACAAGCACCTTCATCGGTCGCACCCCCTATGCCTCTCCCATGAACACGGCCTCAGCCGCGCGTATGCCCGCCCCGCGCTCGAAGTCGTAGCCGAGCCGCGCGAGCGTCATCTCGAGCGCCGCAAGCGTGGTGATGATGTCGAAGTCGCCGAAGTAGCCGAGATGCCCCACCCGGAAGATCCTGCCGACGTAGTCGTCCTGACCGCCGGCGATGGTGACACCGTAGACGTCCTTCATGATCTTGACGATGGCCTTGCCGTCCACACCGTCCGGCACCCAGACGGGCGTCACCGCGCTGCCGCGGCCCTCCGGCGGCGCGAAAAGCTTCAGGCCGAGCGCCTCGCAGCCCTGACGCGTCGCCTCGGCGAGGCGCGCGTGGCGCGCGATGACGTTCTCCAGACCCTCCTCGCGGATCATCCGGAGAGCCTCGGCAAGCCCGATGATGAGCGAGACCGGCGGCGTGAACGGGGTCGTCTGCTTGTCGAGGTTCTTCTTGTAGCGCATCCAGTCGAAGTAGAACTTCGGCAGGGTGGAGCGCTCGTAGGCGCGCCATGCCTTGGACGAGACGGTGAGCGCGGCAAGTCCCGGCGGCAGCATCAGGCCCTTTTGGGAGCCGGTCATGACCACGTCAAGACCCCACTCGTCGGTCTTGCACTCGACCGCGCCGATTCCCGTGATGGAGTCGACGATGAACACGCAGTCGGGGTGCTCGGCGACGATGGCGCCTATCGTCTTGACATCGTTCAGCACCCCGCTCGACGTCTCGGACTGCACGACCACCACGCCGCGGACCCCGGGGTTCTCTGTGAGCGCGGTCGCGATGTCGGCGGGGTCGACTGTCTGGGTCCACTCGTACGAGAGGTCGACGACGTTCAGGCCGTAGGCCGCAGCGAGCTGCGCCATGCGGTCGCCGAACTTGCCGTTGCGGGCGACGACGACGGTGTCACCGGCGCAAAAGCAGTTCGCGAACGCGCTCTCCATCACGCCGGTGCCCGAGCACGACATGATGAGCGCGTCGGCGGCCTCGGTCGCGAAGACGTGCTTCAGACCCTCGACCGCCTCCATGAGGATGGCCGAGAACTCCGGGGTGCGGTGATGGATCATCGGCCGCGCCTGCGCGAGGAGCACCTCGGCGGGCACGGGTGTGGGCCCAGGCGTCATCAGGTAGCTCTTCTTCATCGAGCACACTCCCCTTCTTGCGCGGCCAGGCGGCGGTAAGCGCGCCCTCCCCGCCGAGCTATTCCTTCGCTGCCAGCCAGCTGAACATCCCGCGCAGGTCGGCGCCGACGTCCTCGATGAGGTGCTCGGCATGGACGCGACGCATCGCCTTGAAGTGCGCGCCGCCCGCCTTGTTCTCGAGGATCCACTCGCGGGCGAACGTGCCGTTCTGGACCTCCCAGAGCACCTCCCGCATCGCCTCGCGGGTTTGCTCGGTGATGACACGCGGGCCGGTGACGTAGTCGCCGTACTCGGCGGTGTTGCTGATGGAGTCGCGCATCTTGGCCATCCCGCCCTCGTACATGAGGTCGACGATGAGCTTGAGCTCGTGGAGGCACTCGAAGTACGCGACCTCAGGCTGGTAGCCGGCCTCGACGAGCGTCTCGAAGCCCATCTGCACGAGGTGCGTCGCGCCGCCGCAGAGCACCGCCTGCTCGCCGAAGAGATCGGTTTCGGTCTCCTCGGGAAACGTCGTCTCGATGATCGCCGCGCGGGCGCCGCCGATGCCCGCGGCCCACGCGAGCGCGATGTCGCGGGCCCCGCCGCTCGCGTCCTGGTGCACCGCGATCAAACACGGCACGCCCGAACCTTCGAGGAAGACGCGGCGGACCATGTGCCCGGGGCCTTTGGGGGCGATCATGATCACGTCGACCTCGGGGGGCGGCTCGATCTGACCGTAGTGGATGTTGAAGCCGTGCGCGAACGCGAGCACCTTGTCGGCGCTCATCGACTCGTGGATCTCGGCGTAATACACCTGCGCGGCGCTCTCGTCGGGCAGGAGCAGCATGACGATCTCGGCGTCTTGAGCCGCTTCGCGAACCGTCATGACCTTGAGCCCGTCGGCCTTGACCGTGTCCCAGGTCGGCGAGTCGGCGCGCAGGCCCACGCGCACGTCGCACCCGGAGTCGCGCAGGTTGAGCGCGTGGGCGTGTCCCTGGGAGCCGTAGCCGATGACCGCTATCTTGCGCCCGCTGATCAGCGAGAGGTTGCAGTCGTCCGCGTAGAACACGTTCGCCATTGTCCCGTCCCTTCTCACGTAACTGTCAGCACTCGCGCGAGCCGCGCGCGAGTGCGATCCGGCCGGTGCGCGCGAGTTCCTTGATGCCATACGCGCGCAGCAGGTCCTCCATCGCCGCGAGTTTCTCGGCAGTACCCGTCGCCTCGATCGTCAGACTGTTCTTGCCCACATCGATGATCTTGGTCCTGAAGACGTTGGCCACCTCGATGACCTCGTGCCTGCGGTCGGGCGGCGCGTTCACCTTGAAGAGCACGAGCTCGCGATCGACCATCTCGGCCGGGTCGAGGTCCTGGATCTTGAGCACGTTGACGAGCTTGTGGAGCTGCTTGGTGATCTGCTCGAGCGGGGTGTCGGCGGCGCTCACCACCATCGTGATACGCGAGAGCGTGGGGTCCTCGGTCACGCCCACCGCGAGCGAGTCGATGTTGAAGCCACGTCGCGCGAACAGCGAGGTGACACGCGTGAGCACGCCCGGCTTGTTCTCCACGAGGACCGAAAGCGTGTGCTGCATCTACTCCCACACCTCCTCGAGCAGTCCGTCGTCAAGCATCTCGGAGACCGGTCCTCCGGGGATGCCGCCGAGCATCTCGTCGATCGAGCCGCCCGGCGCCACCATGGGAAAGACGCACTCCTCGGCCTCCACCCGGCAGTCCACCACGGCCGGGCCATCGAACGCGAACGCGGCTTCGAGCGCCTGGTCGACGTCGCCGGGCGTTTCGGCGCGCACGCCCAGGCAGCCGTAGGCCTCGGCGAGCTTGACGAAGTCAGGGCAGTCCTGCGGGAGGACGGACTGGCTGTAGCGCTTGCCGTAGAAGAGCTCCTGCCACTGACGCACCATGCCGAGGAATCCGTTGTTGAGGATGACGACCTTGACCGGAAGGTCGTGGATCTTCGCGGTGGCGAGTTCTTGGCTCACCATCTGGAACGAACCGTCGCCGGCGATGTCGATGACGAGCGCGCCGGGACGTCCCGCCTGCGCGCCGATGGCCGCCGGGAAGCCGAAGCCCATCGTGCCGAGCCCTCCCGAAGAGACCCAGCGGCGGGGCTTGAGCGCCTTGTGGTACTGCATCGCCCACATCTGGTTCTGACCGACCTCGGTGCAGATGACCGTCTCGCGCCCCGCGGTGAGCGCGTCGATGCGCTCAACCACGTGCTGGGGCATGACGCTTTCGGTGCTGGTGTGGTAGTGGAGGGGGAAGCGCGTGCGCCAGTCGTCGATGACGCGCATCCACCCCTCGGTGCGCGGCTGCGCGCCGGACTTGCGCAGCTCCGCGACGATGGCCGCGACGATGTGCTTCGCGTCACCGACGATCGGCACGTCAACCGGCTTGTTCTTGCCGATCTCGGCGGGGTCGATGTCGACGTGGATGACCTTGGCCTTGCTCGCGAAGCTCGCGAGCTTGCCGGTCACGCGGTCGTCGAAGCGCACACCCACACCGATGAGCAGGTCGGTCTCGGTGATCGAGTAGTTCGTGTACTTCGCGCCGTGCATCCCCGGCGTGCCGATCGAGAGGTGATGGTCCTCGGGGAACGCGCCCTTGCCCATGAGGGTGCAGGTCACCGGCAGCTGCATGAGCTCGGCGAGCTCCTTGATCTCCTTGGAGGCGCCGCTCGCGATGACTCCGCCGCCGACGTAGAGCAGCGGCTTTCGCGCCTTGGCGATGAGGTTCGCAGCCTGCTTGATCTGCTTCGCGTGACCGCGGTACGTCGGTCTGTAGCCGGGCAGATGCACCGAGGCCGGCCAGACGAAGTCGACCTCACCCCTGCTCACGTCGACCGGCATGTCCACGAGCACCGGGCCCGGGCGGCCGGTCGCGGCGATGTGGAACGCCTCCTTGATGACCTCGGGCACGTCGGCCGCGTCTTTCACGAGGTAGTTGTGCTTGGTGATCGGCATGGTGATGCCGGTGATGTCCGACTCCTGGAAGGCGTCGGTGCCGATCACGCTCGTGGCCACCTGACCGGTGAAGACGACGAGCGGGATGGAGTCCATGTAGGCGTTCGCGATGCCGGTCACGGTGTTGGTCGCCCCGGGTCCGCTCGTGACGAGCGCCACGCCGGGACGGCCCGTCACGCGCGCGTAGCCGTCGGCGGCATGCACCGCGCCCTGTTCGTGCCGCACGAGGATGTGCCGGACGGACTCGGTGTGGTAGAGCGCGTCGTAGATGGGCAGCACGACGCCGCCGGGGTAGCCGAACAGCACGTCGACGCCCTCGGCCTCAAGCCCCTTCACGAGCGCCTGCGCGCCTGTGATGCGTTCGCTCACGACACCACCGCCCCTTCGTCGGCACCGGAGACGGACCTCAGGTAGCGGGCCAGGTAGCCGGTGGTGACCCGGGGGTTCGGCGGCGTCCAGCGCCGGCGGCGGTCGGCCAGGCGCTCCTCGGTCACCGCCAGCATGATCGTGCCCGCGTCCAGGTCGATGGCGATCTCGTCGCCCGTCTCGACGAAGGCGATCGGGCCGCCGTTGGCGGCCTCGGGCGAGACATGGCCGATGGCCGGGCCTCTGGTCGCGCCGGAGAAGCGGCCGTCAGTGACGAGCGCCACACTGGACCCGAGGCCCATGCCGGTGATCGCCGCGGTGGGCGCGAGCATCTCGCTCATCCCCGGCCCGCCTTTCGGACCCTCGTAGCGGATGACGACGACGTCGCCGGGGCGTATCTCGCCGCCGTAGATGGCGGCGACCGCAGCGACCTCGGAGTCGTAGACACGCGCCGGCCCGGTGTGCTTGCGCATCTCAGGAGGCACGGCGGACTGCTTGACGACGCAGCCGCGAGGCGCGAGGTTGCCCTTGAGCACGCGCAGACCGCCCTCGGGGTAGTACGCGTCCTCGACCGGCCGCACGACCGTACGGTCGCGGTTCTCGGAGACGTCGATGATCTCGCCCATCGTGAGCCCCGAGACGGTCATGACGTCACGCACGAGGAGCCCGGCCTTGTCGAGCTCGACAAGGATCGCGCCCACGCCGCCTGCCGCGTACAGGTCCTGGATGTGGTAGTCGCTCGACGGCGACAGACGGCAGATGTTGGGGGTTCTCGCCGAGACCTCGGACCAATCATCGAAGGTGATGGGGTGGCCGAGCTCGTGCGCGATGGCGGTCAGGTGCAGCACCGTGTTGCTCGAGCCGCCGAACGCCATGTCGACGGTCATCGCGTTGCGCACCGCATCCGGGGTCATGATCCGCCGAGCGGTGATTCCGGCGGCCAGCAGCTCCATCACCCTCATGCCGGCGCGCTTCGCGAGCCTGATGCGCTCGGAGTAGACGGCCGGGATGGAACCGTTGCCGGGAAGCCCCATCCCGATCGCCTCGGTCAGGCAGTTCATCGAATTCGCGGTGTAGAGCCCGGCGCACGAGCCGCACGTGGGACACGCGACGTCTTCGAGTTCGCTGAGGGTGGCCTCGGACATCTCACCGGTCTTGACCTTGCCGACCGACGTGAACACGGTCTCGAGGTTGACCGTCGTGCCGCGGTGGACGCCCGCCAGCATCGGCCCGCCGGAAACGACGACGGTGGGGATGTCGAGCCGCGCGGCAGCGATCAACATGCCCGGCGTGATCTTGTCGCAGTTCGGGATCAACACCATGGCGTCGAAGGCGTGCGCCTGGACGGCGAGCTCGACACTGTCGGCGATCACGGTGCGGCTCGGGAGCGAGTACTTCATCCCGGCGTGGTTCATCGCCAAACCATCGCATATCCCGATGGTGGAGAACTCGAGCGGGGTGCCCCCGGCCATGTAGACGCCGGTCTTCACCGCCTCGGCGACCTTGTCGAGCATGATGTGGCCGGGAATGATGTCGTTGGCCGAGTTGACCACCGCGACGAGCGGCCGGGCTATCTCCTCGTCCGTGAGCCCGACGGCCTTGAGCAAGCTGCGGTGCGGCGCCCTCGCCACGCCGTCCTTCATGACTGCGCTTCTCAGCTCCATCGTCCACCTTCCCTCGCGGTGAGCGGTCGGGCGGGCGGTGGCTCCGGGCGGCCGCACGAGCCGGGACGCGAGGACGGTGCAATCCTTCGCCAGAGACGAAAGAACCGCGGTCAGGACATACCCCGCCCGTCGCCGGGACGAGAGAGTTCCTCCCGCGGTGCCACCCCGCTTGACGCGAGCACGACGGTCCGTCCGCCACCCTGTCGGATGGCGCCGCGTGCAGCTTGCGTCCACTCGTGCGGCAGGTAACGGATGCCACCGACCCGGCCTACAGGCCTCGACATCGGCTGGAGGTCATCCAGACGCGAAGGTCCGAGGCGTTCTTCCGGGTGGCTCGGGGGACGACTTCGAGACGTCCTGCGCCGGGCTCTCACCTGTTCCCGGCTCTCTGGGAGCGAGGATTGGCCCCTACTTCTCCCCGTCACAGCCACTCGCGATATTCAGGTTCGCACGTGCCGGGGAGTATAGCACACGCGACCCCGCGCGGGGTCGCGCCCGGGCTGCGTCCGGCCGGGGCGTCGCGGCGGGCTTACAGCCCCGCGCCGATGACGACGGTCCTGCGATCGAGGCCGTCGGCGCCGGCGCTCACGAGCGCCGTGGCTTCGCCCTGGAACGCGTTGCCCTCGATGAAGAAGACCCGGCTCCCGTCGGCGCTCCACCCGGCCGGGTACGTGTCGCGTCGAACCGAGAGCGCCACCGGGTCTCCACCGGCAAGCGGCACGACCGCCGCTCGCGAGTGACCGTCGTCCCCCACCTCGGCATAGAGCAGGTGCGCTCCGTCGGGCGACAGCATCAGGCCAGCGAAAGCGAACGCCCACGGCGTCATGGGGGTGCCGACGACCCTGCGCTGGGCGGTGCCGTCGGCGCGCATCGCCCAGATCTCGGGCCCGTCGCTCGCTCCCGCCGACGGCGTGGCCAGGTTCGCCATCCCCACGATCGAATACGCGAGCGTCCCCGCCTCGACGTCGACACAGGTGACCAGGCCGCGGGTCGCCACCTGCCGGTGGTCGCTGCCGAACGCAAGGACCCACACCTCGCTCGCGGCCGCCTCCGGCTCGATCGCGGCGACCGGAAGCCCGGCCACGGTCCCGTCTCTGGCGACCGCCGGAGCGGCGCCTTGCGCGATTCGCACCGCGATGTCGCCCGCGCGCCGCGACGCGCGATAGACCTCGGTCACCCCGTATCGCCCCTGGACGGACCGTACGAAGAAGACAGCCGACGAGTCCGCGGCCCAGGCCAGGCCGTCGGGTTCGGCCTCGCCCACCTCGATCACCTGGCGGCCGTCCACGGTGATGATCGAGAGCACCCCCTCGTGGACGAGGGCGAGCGCGGTGCCGTCGGGCGCGAGGGCGAACGTCCCGTGCGGGGAGGCGGCCACCATGACGGCGCCCGTCCCGTCTTCCCGCGACACCCAGACCCCACCGTCGTAGCGGTACGCGAGATACGGCGCCCGGCCCGGCACCACCGGCCGAGGCGGGTCGGCGGGCGGCCCGGCGCCTGCCGTGCCATCGCGCGACCCGGTCACGCCTCCGGGAGCGCCGGGCGCCGCGGAGCTGCCGGTCCCCGCGCCGGGACGGTCCTCGCCGCGTGACGGCGCGGGGACCGGCTCGACGACCCTCGGCCGGTCCGCGCCGGGCGAAGCGGATTCCGGGAGCAGGGCGAGCACCAGGGCCGCGGTGCCGCCGACGAGCGCGACCGCGACGATCGCGAGCACGGCGACGAGCCGCTTCTTCGCGACCAGCCACTCCCAGCGCGAACCCGGGAGTTCTATCGGCCTCTCGTCCATCACCGCTCCCGCGGCCGCCCGTCAGAGCTCGGCGATGACCGCGTCCGCGTACGCCTGGGTGCCTACGGCGCCCTCGGTGCTCCCCGTCGTCGAGCGTTTCACATCATAGGTCACACGCTCACCTCGGCCGATGACCGTGCGCACGGCGCGGAGCACGCGCTCGGCTGCCTCGGGCTCATCGATGTGCGTGAGCATGAGCACCGCCGAGAGGATCTCTGCGGTCGGGTTCGCCACGTCTTTGCCCGCGTACTTCGGCGCGCTGCCATGCACGGGCTCGAAGACCGCGCAGTCAGCCCC
>DASSAH010000004.1:0-3347 GCA_035685585.1 Coriobacteriia bacterium | reverse complement strand
CGCCGCGCGGGTGAACGTGAGCAGCAGCGCCGCGCCACACACCGAGAACGCCAGCCAGAAGACGGCCCGCAGACGCCTGCCGCCCTCGGTGAGCGCGAGAGCGAGGGCGAGGGCGAGGGGCATGAGCAGGAACACCCCGAGCATGGTGGGGTTACCGAACGTGGAGAACGCCCGTTCCGCCTCGAACGGCAGGGTGCCCTGAGGCGCGGCCAAGACACCGAGCGACTGCAACAGGCCGTAGACGGCGACGAGCGAACCGCTCGCCACGAGAACCAGGGCGCACTCGCGCAGCCGCTTGGGCGAGTCGAGGACCTGAAGCGCGAGAAAGGCGACCACCGCATAGGCGAAAAAACTCACGAGCCCCTCGTACCGTGCGTACGCGCCCAAGACCGCGGTCGGCCGATGCACGGACAGCAGCGTGGAGACGCTCGCCCACACGAGCAGCGCGCCGACCGCGTACTCGACGGCCGGGACGCGACGGAGCACCACTCCTTCGGTCGCGGCGGTCACGAGCCACGCGCCGAGCCCCACCCCGGCGAGCGCGAGGACGAGCGCGAACTTGACCACGACGTACTGGTCGTAGGTGAGCGGCAGCGCGGTGTCCGAGAACCCCGGGTAGTACGAAGCCGCCACGGGCACGAGGCCCGCGACCAGGTACACGCACCAGCGGGCGACCGAGAGCCCGCTTGCCCAGGGACTCGCCGCGGACACGCGCCGTCACGCCTTCCCGGAGACGATGTCCTTGCCGGCCGCGAGCAGGTCGTCAACCACACCGGCCGAGGACGCCTCGGCATACACGCGGACGAGCGGCTCGGTGCCTGAGGGACGCAGCAGCAACCACGCGTCGTCCGGGAGCAGGAGCTTCAGGCCGTCGTCGCGAGCGATGCCCCGGACGGAAAGCCCGGCCACCTCGCGCGGCTCGAGTGTGGCCGCGCGCCTGAGGAACGACGCCTTCGTCTCGGGGTCGACACCCATGTCGACCCGCAGGTACTCCATCGGCCCGGTGATCTCGAAGAGGTCGCCGACCAGCTGTCCGAGCGTCCGTCCGCGACGGGCCATCATCTCCACGAGAAAGAGCGCCATCAACAACCCGTCGCGCTCACGGACGTGCGGCGGGAAGCCGATGCCGCCCGACTCCTCGCCCCCGATGAGCACGTCACCGGCGAGCATCTGCTCGTAGACCCACTTGAAGCCGACCGGTGTCGTGGTGACCGGCAGGCCGAGCGCCACGCCCAGCCTGTCGACGAGCACCGAGGTCGAGATCGTCTTGACGATGCGCCCGGTATACCCCTTGTCCTCGGCGAGGTGCATGATGAGCAGGCACATGATCCGGTGAGGGTTGACGAAGACGCCCCGCTCGTCGACGGCGCCCACTCGGTCGGCGTCGCCGTCGGTGACGAACCCGGCATCGCGCTCCGCGCAGGTGACGCTGTCGCGCAGCGCATCGGTGTGCGGGGGGATCGGCTCGGGGTGAAGGCCCCCGAACCAGGGGTTGCGCTCGTGATGGATCTCGTGGGCGTCCACGCCGAGTTCTCGCATGGTGTCGGCGAGGTAGTTCTGCCCCGCGCCGTAGAGCGAGTCGACAACGACCCGCAGGTTCGCCGCGGCGATCGCCTCCGCGTCGACCATCGCCTTGAGCGAGTCGAGGTACGCGGTCATGAAGTCCGCCGTCTCGAAAGCGCCACGGTCGGCGGGCGCCTCGTCGAGGAGCGCCCTCTCGACCTCGTCGGTGAACGCGACCGGCGACGCGCCCCCGTCGGCCATCCGGATCTTGAAGCCGCTGTAACGCGCGGGGTTGTGGCTCGCGGTGATCATCACGCCGCCGACGGCGTTCTCGTCGCGAGCCACCGACCAGCACAGCGCCGGTGTGGGCATGTACGCGTCGGAGAGCACGACCTCCAGGCCGTGCGAGGCGAGCACCTCGGCGGCCGCGGCCGCGAACGAGCCCGCCTCGAAGCGTGTGTCGTACCCGACGAACAGCCGTCCGCCCGGCTTACGCGCCGAGAAGACGCGTCCGGTCGCGTCCGCGACCCGCCGCAGTGACTCGTACGTGAAGTCGTCGCCGATCACCGCCCGCCACCCGTCGGTGCCGAACTTGATCTGCACAGGCGCGCTCATCGAGGATCGCCTCCACGGTCTGGCTCGGGTACGCCGCTGCGTTTGCCGCCCCTATTGTGCCCTATCCAGCTGGGGTGGACTATGCGGTCGCCGCGAGACCCTCGAAGAGTTCGAGGTGCTCGCGCACCATCCGCTCCACCGTGAAACACTCCTCGACCCGCCGCGAGCCAGCCTCTCCGAGCCTGGCCGTCAGCGCGGGGTCACGCAGCAGGCGGGCGACGGCGGCAGCCAGCGCCTCGGGATCGGCAGGCGGGACGAGCAGTCCGGTCTCGCCGTCGACAACCACGTCCGCAAGGCCGCCGACCCGCGTGGCGACGACCGGTTTGGCGAGCGCCATCGCCTCGGCCGCCACGAGCGAGAAGCCCTCCGAGAGCGACGGGACCACAACGACATCACTTGCGTTCAGCACGGGCGCCGCCGGTGACACGTGGCCGAGGAAGCGTAACCTGCCCGCAAGGCCGCGTGCGTCGGCGCTTCCCCGCAGGCGGTCTTCTTCCGGGCCTGACCCCGCGATGACGAAGCGCGATCGCGGCACCCGGAAACTGAGTATCGCCGCCATGCGGACGAAGTGCTCGGCGCCTTTGACCGGGGCCAGACGCCCGACGAATCCCACGAGCGGACCGGGCGCGCGCACCCCCTCGGGCGCAGGGAGCCGCGCTTCCGCGCGCAGCCGCTCGATGTCGATGCCGTTCACGATCGTCACCACTCGCTCGGGGTCGACACCGTCCGAGGAGAGCGCGTCGCGCACCGCCGAGGAGACGGCGACGAACCGGTCGACCCGGCCGTGCGAAGCGGCGTCGACCCGTTTGCGGACGCCGAGCGCAAGCGTGCCGGACCCTTCGTGCCGAGAGGCGTCGGGCTCCGTGTGGACGATGTTGACGGCCTTCGCGCGCAGAAATCGCCCGGCGGCCCGGCGCACGAGCATGTTCGTGAAGAACCCGGTTCCCACGATCACATCCGCGTCGCACTCCTCCGCGATCGCGCGCAAGCGTCCGGGGATGGCGGGCGCACGCGTCCGGGAGTACTCGATCTCGAACACGTGCGCGCCAGCCTCGCGCGCGTCGCGTGCGAGCGCGCCGTCGGCCGCGGCGGCCACCGCCACCCGCCAACCCGCGGCGCGCGCCCCGCGCACGAGATGCATGAGATGCGTCTCGCCACCGCCGAGCGTCGGACCCGGAAAGCTGTTGACGAAGAGTACCGTCTTTCGCCTCGCGTTCCCGTTGGGTGTA
>DASSAH010000003.1:0-2185 GCA_035685585.1 Coriobacteriia bacterium | reverse complement strand
AAAGGGACATCGGTCGAGCGGATCCTCGGCGAGCTGCGCCTTGACACGGTCTGCCGGAGCGCGAGATGCCCGAACCGGGGCGAGTGCTACGCGGGGGGCGTGGCGACCTTCCTGATCCTGGGTGCCACGTGCACGAGGAGCTGCGGCTTTTGCGCTGTCACGTCGGGCGACCCCGCCCCGCTTGACCCCGAGGAGCCGGCTCGCGTGGCCGAAGCCGCTCGGCGGATGGCCCTCGATCACGTGGTCGTCACCGCCGTGACCCGAGACGACCTGCCGGACGGCGGCGCGGCACAGTTCGTCGCGGTGATCGAGGCGCTGAGAGAGGCGGTCCCGGCGGCGACCGTGGAGGTGCTGACGAGCGACTTCGCGGGCGACCACGCGAGCGTGGACGCCGTGGTGGACGCGCGCCCCGATGTCTTCAACCACAACCTCGAGACGGTCCCGCGGCTCTATGGGCAGGTTCGCCCGGCGGCCGACTACGGGCGTAGTCTCGCCGTGCTGGCACGGGCGAAGAAGCGCGCTGCCACGCGGCCGCACGCCGTCCTCACGAAGTCGGGCCTCATACTCGGTCTCGGGGAGACGCCGGACGAGGTTGTCGCGGTCATGCGTGACCTGCGTGTGGCCGGCTGCGACCTGCTCACGCTCGGCCAGTACCTGCGCCCGAGTGACGCGCACCTGCCGGTGGCGGAGTACGTGTCGCCGCCGAGATTCGACGAGTACGCGAGAGGCGCTCGCGAGCTGGGATTCGCCGGCGTCGCCTCATCGCCTCTCGTGCGCTCGAGCTACCGCGCCGGCCAGATGAGGGCGGCGGTCACCGCACGGCCGCCGGGTCAGGCGCCAACGTCCGGTGAGGGAGCGGGGCCGGAGCGCGGTTTCGCGTCCTCAGACACCGGGCTCTGACGCCCCGGCGGTGAACAGGCGCCCGGCGCGATCCCGTCCCGCGTTCTTCGCCTCGTACAGACTCGCGTCAGCCGCCGCGAGGAGCGCGTCGACCGGCCGCTCGTGCGGCGTTTCTCCTGGCGTCAGCACCGCCCCGCCGACACTCACGGACAGCGGCACCGGCATTCCGTCCCAGTCCCGGCAGGGCACCTCCCGCACGACCGAAAGGATGCGCTCGGCGAGGACGGCGTAGTCCTCGGCGGCTGTCTCAGGGGCCACGACCGCGAACTCGTCCCCTCCGTAGCGAGCGACGAGGTCGCTCTCGCGTGTGGAGGCGCGCAGTCCGTCCGCGACGCACGTGAGCGCGTGGTCTCCGACGGCGTGGCCGCGCGCATCGTTGATCCCCTTGAAGCCGTCGATGTCCACGAGGAGCACCATGAGCGGGCGGCGGTAGCGGTGCGCCCACGAGACCCAGTGAGCGAGGTGCGAGAGGAGGCCACGGCGGTTGAGCAGGTTCGTGAGAGCGTCGTGGGTGGCGTACGCCGTCAGCGCGACGTTGTCACGCAGCGCCCGGCTGAGTACGCGTGCGAGGAACGAGGCGAGCTCTCCGCTGGACGCGCTCGACTCGATCGCCGACACGAGCCGCCCGATGTGGTCCGCGTAGGCCTCGCGGTAGTGCCCGGTCCTTCCCGGCTCCGTGAGTTCGAGGAGACCCCCGAAGACCGGGTCCAGCATGAAGAACTCAAGGTGGGCGGCGAGTTCGACCATCTGCGCGGGCGTGAGCGTGGAAGGATCGGCGGAAAGCGCGCCCGTCACGTCGTCTCGCACGCGGTGGAGGCGTTCGAGAATCTGCTCCGGGTCACTGACCATGTCCGGAATCAAACCCTTGTCCCACGCCGCGAGCAGCTCTGTCCACCACCGTACATGAGTCGACTCGTCTCGCGCGAGCTTGGCGAACAGGCGCGAGAGGTCCTCGTCCGCGCAGTGGGCCGAGAGCGCTCGGTAGGTCGACGCGGCGAGCTTGTCGAGCTCGATGCATGTCATGAGTATCTCGCGCATGGGCCCCTTCCGGACGCAGCCCGGACATGATCAGACTATAGCGCCACTCCCGCGCGTCCAGCCAGAGCATCCGTCCGGCCGCCCTGTGCTGCCCTGGTGCCGGCGGGGGCGCCGCGCTTGCGCGCCCGGCGGCACGCGGCGAAGATAGGGTCATGAATGCCGAGCCGGACACATACACGGGGGCGGTCTCGCCGGCGGGTCCGTTCTGTTTCGAGGCCATGGTCAAGGAGACGCGCCTGTGGGCGTG
>DASSAH010000002.1:0-9308 GCA_035685585.1 Coriobacteriia bacterium | reverse complement strand
GAGAGGCTCGGCAACACCGAGACCGGCGGAAAGACGCCGCGCCGGTGCAGTCCTCTGTCGAGGATGATCTGCCCTTCGGTGATGTAGCCGGTCAGATCGGGAATCGGGTGGGTCTTGTCGTCCTCGGGCATCGTGAGGATAGGTATCTGCGTGATCGAGCCGGCCCGTCCTTTCACGCGACCCGCACGCTCGTAGATGGTCGCGAGGTCGGTGTAGAGGTAGCCCGGGAAGCCGCGACGGCCCGGGACCTCCTTGCGAGCCGCCGAGACCTCCCGCAGCGCCTCGCAGTAGTAGGTCATGTCGGTGAGCACGACGAGCACGTGCATGCCGCAGTCGAACGCGAGGTATTCGGCTGCCGTGAGCGCCATGCGGGGAGTCGCGATGCGCTCGACGGCGGGGTCGTCCGCGAGGTTGAGGAAGAGCACCGAGCGCTCCACCGCAGCCGTCTGCCGGAGCTCGGTCATGAAGAAGTCCGCGTCCTCGAAGGTGATGCCCATCGCGGCGAAGACGACGGCGAACCCGCCCGCCTCCTCGCCGATCACCCGCGCCTGACGGGCGATCTGCGCGGCGAGCTGGTTATGAGGCAGGCCCGCGCCGGAGAAGATCGGCAGCTTCTGGCCTCGAACGAGCGGGTTCAGTCCGTCGATGCTCGACACGCCGGTTTGGATGAAGTCGTCGGGGAAGTCCCGAGCCACCGGGTTGATGGCCGAACCGTGGATCGAACGCTGGTGCTCCGGCAGGATCTCCGGCCCGCCGTCGATCGGACGTCCGAGACCATCGAACACCCGGCCGAGTATGTCGCGCGAGACGCCGAGGGTCAGGCCCCTGCCGAGGAAGCGCACCTTGGTCTGACTCGGATTCGCCCCGCGCGTCCCCTCGAACGCCTGCACGAGCGCACGGTCCTCGTTCACTTCGAGCACGTTGCCGAGACTCCGCGTGCCGTCAGGGAACTCGAGACGGACGAGCTCGCCGTAGGTGACGCCCGACACGTGTTCGACGAGGAGCAGCGGCCCGACGATGTCGCGCGTGGTGGTGTACTCGCGCTCCATCTACCGCTCACCCGCCTTCACGCCGTCGGCCACGAGCTGAGTCTCGATCTCCGACTCGATCTTCGCGAACACCTCGCCCGCCTCGTTCGCCGAGTACTTCGCGCGTGCGATGCTCTCGCGGACCGGAGCGGCGAAGATCCCTCCGAGGTCCGCCCCTCCCGCGTGGGCCTGCAGCGCCTTCTCGTGGAAGAGCAGGATCACCCGCAACAAGGCGTCCTGCGCGGCGGGAGGCGTGAACTGATCATCGTCGCGAAACGCGTTCTGCTGCAGGAAGTCCTCGCGGATGGATTTTGCGGTCTCCATGATGATCTGCTCCTCCGGCGAGAGCGCCTCGACGCCGACAAGCCGCGATATCTCGGCGAGTTCCGACTCCCGCTGCAACAGCTCCATGCACAGGTCGCGTCTTCGGCGGTACTCTTCACTAACCGTCTCACGCCAGTACGGTGTGACCTTGTCGAGGTAGAGCGAGTAGGAGACGAGCCAGTTGATGGCGGGGAAGTGGCGTTCGTAGGCGAGCCTGTCCTCAAGCGCCCAGAAGACCTTCACGACCCGCATCGTGTTCTGCACCACGGGCTCAGACAGATCTCCCCCAGGGGGCGACACCGAGCCCACGACCGTGATCGAGCCGGTGCGCTCCTCGGCGCCGGGCGCTCCGTCGAGCGGTCCGCCGAGGGCGGCGACCTTCCCGGCGCGCTCGTAGAAGGCGGCGAGCCGTGTTCCGAGATAGGCGGGGAAGCCCTCCTCGCCCGGCATCTCCTCGAGACGCCCGGAGATCTCGCGCATCGCTTCCGCCCACCGGGACGTCGAGTCCGCCTGCAAGACGACGTCATAGCCCATGTCGCGGAAGAACTCGGCGATCGTGATGCCCGTGTAGACGCTCGCTTCACGCGCCGCAACAGGCATGTTCGACGTGTTCGCGACGAGAATCGTGCGTCGCATGAGGGGCTGGCCCGAGTACGGGTCGACAAGCTCCGGGAACTCCATCAGCACGTCGGTCATCTCGTTGCCGCGCTCTCCGCACCCGATGAAGACGACCACCTCGGCGTTCGACCACTTCGCGATCTGGTGCTGCGCGACCGTCTTGCCCGCGCCGAACGGACCAGGGATGCAGGCAACGCCTCCTTTGAGCACCGGGAAGAACGTGTCGACGACGCGCATCCCCGTGACGAGCGGCTCGGAGAGCGACACCCTGCGCCGGTACGGCCGCGCGACCCGGACGGGCCAGGTCTGCATGAGCCGCAACGGATGGCGCACACCGTCATCGTCGACGAGGGCTCCTACGGGCTCCTCCACCGTATAGGCGCCCGACGCGATCTCGGCGATGCGGCCATCAAGCCCCGGGGGCACCATGATGCGCACCGCGATGACCTCGTTCTCCTGCACGATTCCGATGACGTCGCCGCCCGTGACCCGCGCCCCCTGCTCACGGGTCGCCCGGAACGTCCAGCGCGCGTCCCGGTCAAGCCCCGGGGCGCTCACGCCGCGCGCGAGGAACTCACCTGACCTCGCGAGCAGCGTGTCGAGAGGCCGCTGAACCCCGTCGTAGACGGCTCCCATCATCCCCGGACCAAGTTCGACCGAGAGCGGCGCCCCTGTCGAGACGACCACGTCACCGGGACCGAGCCCCTCGGTCTCCTCGTAGACCTGGATCGACGCGCGGTCGCCGCGCATCTCGATGATCTCGCCCATGAGACCCTCGTCACCCACGCGTACGAGGTCATACATGCGTGACCGCGCCAGCCCCTCGGCCACGACGAGCGGGCCGGCGACCTTGACGACCTTCCCCTGCTCAAGCTCTGCCATCTACTCGTCCTCTTCCCGGATGAGCGCCGTCGTCCCCAACGCCCGTTCCACCGCCCGCTCCAGCTTGCGCCCGCCCACGCCGCCCGCGCTCCCCGCGCCGGGGATGACCGTCACCGCGGGCACCGGCTGGTCGGCGATCGTCGCCACGAGGTCGGCGATCGCCTCGTACACGGGCTCGGTGACGAACACCACGCCGAACGCGCCGCCGGTAAGCTCCGGCCAGAGCGCGCGGGCGTCAGCGGGTGCGGACAGGGCGTAGACCGAGAACCCGAGCGGCCCGAACCCCGACACACTCGTGCGGTCACCTACCACCGCGACCTTCTTCGTCGCGGTCACCTCACACCACGTCCCTCAGGCGCTCGCGCAACCGCTCCGGGGGCACGCGCGCGAACGTGCCGAAGAAGACGGCGCGCAACGCGGCGACCTCCGCTCGCCGTGCGAGCACGTAGCCCACGACCGTGTCGGCCCCTATCGCAACAGCGCGCCCTTTGCGCGCCTCGTCCGCGACGATCCACTCGATGGCGACGTCGAACCGGGCGGGATCGCGAAGCGCCTCGGCGTCTGCGCCTCTGAGCGGCCGCTGCGCCGCGAGGCGCTTGACGCCGTCCTCGAACGGCACGCGATACGCCGCGATGAACGCCGACGCGGACATCGCGCCTCCGGGGACGAGCGCGGACTCGAACTCGCCGACCGGCGCGCCGCGAGCGCGACAGCGCACGAACGCCCGCGCGTTGCCCGCGTCCGCCTCGAGCGAGACGAGGCGGCGGACGAACTCGCTGCGTGATGCATCCGCGACCTCGAGGAGCGCCCTGAACATCTCACGGTCGACCGCAGCCTCGATGGCGCCGGGCACCAGGGAACCGTCTTCGCCCGCGCACGCCGCTCGGACGCGCGGCTCCGCCTCGCGCGCGTGCGGCGGGAACCCTTTGGCGGGTCCGCCGAACACCTCCGGCGCCACGCTGCCGAGCGGCGTCACGAATCCTTCGGGCGAAACACCGAGCGCCTCGGCCTTCAGGTGCGCCTTGAGGTTCTCGAAGTCATGACGCACGTGGAAGTAGGCCACGATCGGAGCCGGCAAATTCGCGTGGCCGAGGAAGTCCTCGTACAGGTCGGCGAGAGACGCGTCGAGACCGCGCTCGACGTCGTCGGGCGTCCGTGCGCCTTCCAGGTAGCCGGCGTAGACGGTGTCCGCGAGGATGCGGCGCTGGCGGTCGAAGTCGCGCGCGTCCAAGAGGCGCTCGTACGTCGTCCGGGTCAGCAGCCGCGTCTCCAGCACGCGGATCCGCCCGACGGCGAACCCGTACCGCCGGGCATCGCCTATCACGCGCGTCAGCACCGTGTCACCCCTCGTCGCCCGCGGACAGGGCGGGCTCCGTCTCCGGGACGCGCTCGTGGCGCTCGGCGTCGAAGAGCGCGCTCGCGGCCAGCCCTACGAACTCCTCACGCCGCGACTCGATGCGCGCGCGGATCGAGACTTCGACCCGGACTCGGTCTCCCTCGACGAGGACACCCCGGCTGATCGCCGCCGTCGTACCTCGGATCGTCACGGGCGCGCCGACAGCTTTGAGCGCGGGACCGAGCCGCACGTTGAGACGCCCGTGGTCCTCGTGGCCGATCGAGACGACCTCCCCCCCGGTCGCGACCTCGGTGACCCACGTGGCGAGGAGAGCCGCGTACCGCTCGGCGGACAGCGAACCCGCGCGTTCGGCCGCGTGGGCGATGACCCGCTCGACGAGCTGGTGCTTGGCGGTGAGCGCCTTGTCGCGGGCGGCGAGCCGTGCTTCGGCAAGGGTCGTCTGGGCAGCGGATTCCGCCTCCGCCCTCGCGCGCGCCACAATCCCGTCGGCGCGAACTCGAGCGTGCTCCCCCCCGCGCGCGCGAACATCAGCCGCGGACCGCTCGGCGCTCGCGAGGATCCCATCGGCCTCCTCGAGCGAGTCCCGCTCGATGCGCCGCAGTATGTCACCGAGAGCCACGTCGCCTATCCCGCGATGAACAGGAGCATGAGGATCGTCACGATGAGCGAGAACACCGCGTAGGTCTCGACGAGCGCCGGGAAGATGAGCGCCTTGCCGGCGTCCTCGTCGCGGCGGGCGACCATCCCCGCGGCACCGGCCGCCGTCGCTCCCTGGTAGATGCCGGAGACGAAGCAGAGCGCGGCCACCGGCAGGCAGGAGAAGAAGATCCGAAGACCCTCGTGGGCGGTGATGTCCGCCCGGCCGTCGAAGAAGCCGAAGAAGATGAAGACGAGCAGCGCCGTGATGAACCCGTAGATGCCCTGCGTACCGGGCATCGCCGCGAGCGGCAGCACCTTGCCGAACTTCTCGGAGTCCTCAGAGACGATGCCGGCCGCCACGTTGCTGATCGCCGTGATACCGATCGCCGACCCACTGCCCCCTCCGATGAAGGCGAGTCCCGCCCCCAGGTAGGCCCACTCAAGCCCGGTCATGCCCCAGATCACATCTTCCACGACTACGTTCCCCCTTCCCGCGCACCTGTCTCCGGGTGCAGCACCACCGACTTCACGCGCCGGGCGAACGGAGCGAAGGGTCGCCCGCCGCCTTCGTAGAATTTGCCGAAGAACTCGACGAACTGCAGGCGCGTCGGATGGACGAACGCGCCGATCAGGTTGATCGCGACATTGAAGGTGTGACCGACGACCAGGATGAGGATCGCCGCCACGATGCCGATCCCGAACGGGATGCCCGCGACGAGGCCGGCGAGCCGGTTCATCACATCTCCGACGAGCAGGCTCGCAAGCCCGAGGGCGGCGAGTCGCGTGTACGAGAGGAAGTCCGACGCGTACCCGACCAGGCCATACAGGCCGAGCAGCCCCCGGCCGAAACCGATGAGCGTGCCCTTCGCCGAGCGATGTATGAACACCTCCTCGAGTATCCGTCCTTTGAAGATGATGGCGGCCCCCAGCGACGCCGGCAGCAGCCATCCGACCACCCCGGGGAAGGCGAACGCGACACCGGCCGCCATGAACAGCCCTATGGTGCTGAGATCGACCGAGAGGGCGCCGAGGACATCACCGTCGCGCCAGCGCTGGACCGCGCTCGTCACGACCCCTACGGACACGTGCGCGACTCCGAGCGCGACCGAGATGATAAGGAGGAGCAAGACGTCGTCCAGCGGATCGATGAGCGGCTCGTAGCGCAAGAACCCCGGAAGGCTCTCGACTCCGAGCGCGAAGTAGCTTCGCGTCGCCACACCCACGAGCGCGGCGGCCACGCTGCATGTCATGAGCAGGTCCATGAACGTGCGCACCCGCGGGGCGACGTCGAGCCTCGTCTTGATGAGCCATGCGGCGACCCCGAGCATGAGCGCGTACCCGACATCTCCGACGCACATCCCGAAGAACACGAAGAAGAACCCCGCGAGCAGCGGGGTGGGGTCTATCCGACCGTAGCGCGGCCGACCGTACAGGTCGGTGAGGATCTCGAACGGACGCAGGAACGGAGGGTTGACGAGCCGCACCGGCACACGCTCGTCCTCCCGCGGGTCCCTTAACGAGACATCCAGCTCGCTGCCGACCGAGGCCAGCACCGCCTCGAGCCGCTCTCGTTCGGACGCGTCGACCCATCCCTCCACGACGAACACGCGCTCCGTCCCCGCGAAGTTCGCTCTGACCTGCTCGGCGTCACGCCGCGTCAGCATCGCCTGGACGACAGCGACTGTCGACCGGTACTCGGATGCCGCGAGCGCCCTCGCGCGCTCGGCGATGGCTCCCTCCTCCCCGTCGAGAGCAGCCAGCTCGGCGAGCGCTCTCGCGCGTTCCTCGGCCGGGTAGTCATGAAGACCGGCGAAGCTGACGTCGACGAAGTCGACGAGAGAGAGGACCGACCGCACGTCCTCGAGCGACTCCCGGTGGGCCATGACCACCCATGCTTCGCGACGCTCCAACTCGCCGACCTCGGCGACCGAGACGTCGGTGACCGCGTCGCGCAACGCCTGTCGTATCTCGCGTGCGGCCGACGTCGGAACAGTTCCGGTGAACAGCACCACGTGCTCGGTCCCCGTCCACTGCGATATCTGCAGACGCAGGCCCTCCCAGGGCGCAAGGTCGCGCGCGAGGCGTTGAAGTCGGGAGCGTTCGCGGGCGATCACACCGAGGCGCTCGGCCATCGACTCACACTCGCCGCTGAGACTCTCGGGAACTCCCTGCTCGACGAGGCGGTCGAACTCGCTCGCCGGCATGTGCACCTTCTCGGAGACGAACGTGGCGAGCGGGGCATCCGAGATGTGGAATCCCTTGAGGAAGTCTCGTACGAACGTCGCTGTGGCGGTGAGTTCCTCCAGCTCGCCGAGGCGGTGCTCGTCCGGCTCCAGGGGCATGACCTCTTCGGACGGGACTTCGGCGACCGTCACCTCGATGACGCCCGCGCGCTGCATCATCTTGACGGTGGTGTCCACGATCTCGATGTGGCCGATGACCGAGGCCTTCAGCATACGCGCGATCGCCATCTCGGCCTCACCCGGTCAGACGACTGACGATGGCGTCCACCGCCGGACCGGAGCGCGCCTCCGCGGCGCGAAGCAGGTCCGCCACGCGAGCCTCGGAGGCGGCAGCAATCCGGGCCGCTTCGCCCTCGGCTTCACGCGCGAGCGCGGCGGCGAGCTCCGCGGCGCGAGCATTCGCGTCTCGCTGGGCCGAGCTCACGATCCGCTCGGCCTCCGCCTCGGCCTGTGCGCGTATCTCACGCGCTTTGGCGTGCGCCTCGGCGATGACGCCACGAGCCCGCTCCTCAGCGCGCAGGATCTGCTCGAGCTTTTCCATCCCGTGCCCGATCCCTCCCCCGACCGAAGGATGATGGCGATTCTAGCACCCCGCGCGCGTCGGCAACGCATCCGGGCAAGGCGGATGGCGGCGGTCCGCATGCTATACTCACCGGCGATATGCCGCCCTTGCCACCATGCTTCGATAACCCGGCGGGAACACCTGCATCGCCCGGCTCGCGGAGCGGACGGGACGCCCGCCTTTCGGCGGACGCTGCGGCCGACGCGGGCGCGTCACGCCGCGAGCGCCACCGGACCGCGCTCAATCGGGTGCGCCGCCAGCGCCGCGCGCTCCTGCTCGCCGTAGTGACCGCGACCGTGTTCATCGCCGGGTGGCGAACGCTCTCTTCCGACGTGGCCCCGCCGCCCTCGCCGTCGCCCGCGACTGGCCCGTCGGTGTTCGCCGCGGACCGGTCCTCGCACGACACCCCGCAGGCCCCCGCGACCCCGGTCTTCGCGACCTACCGCACGCTTCAGCTCCATCTGCCTGTGGCCGTCAAAGACGTGACCGAGATCGCGTTCCACCAAGCCTCCGGCGCCAGCGCTCTGGCGATGACGTCACTCCTCCCCGACGCCGACCCCGCGCTCGCCGACAACAAGCGCGGCACGGGCAGGGCCGCCTCCGGGCAGGACGCCGACGCCGAAGGACCGTCCGCGCTCGGCGGACAGGTCATCCGCATGTGGCGCACCAACCGGACCGGCCCGCCTGACACCGCCGCCGACGTCGGCGCCCGGCCCGGGGCCCCGGTGATCGCTCCCGTGAGCGGCACGGTGGTCGAGGTCAGGCCGTATCTCCTCTATGGAGAGCATGAGGACATCGAGATCCACATCCAGCCGACGGGCTGGCCCGAGATCGACCTGGTCATGATCCACGTGACCGACCCGACAGTGGCCCCCGGCGACGTCGTGGTCGGCGGCGTCACCCGCATCGCGTCGGTGCGCCTGCTCTCGGACCGGGTGACACACCAGCTTTCCGAGTACACCCCCGACGGCGGCGACCACGTCCACTTCCAGCTCAACCGCGTCACCGAACCGGGTGCGAGCGAGCCGGTCGGCGGGTCGTAACCACACCACCCGGTCAGCCGGAGCCGCCGGGCCGGTCCTGCTCGGTCGCCATTCGCACGAACCCTCGGAAACGCCGGTCGAACTCGTAGCGCACGAGCCTGACGCGGCGGCCGCAGCCGCCACAGACCAGGTCGATATCCATGCCGACCCGTGCAACCGACCACTCATTGGTCCCGCAAGGATGCGGCTTCTTCAAGCGCACCACGTCCCCGAGGCTCACGGGCGTTATCGGCACTGCCATGCGCCTGCGCCCTCCTCGATGCCGCCCCGTGTCCGGCCCTCGCGCGCCCGCGAGACACCGCGCGAGGGTATGTGCGAGTATAGCCCCAACACCCCCGCCCGAAAGGACCGACGACATGCGCACCCCCGCCATCCTGTCCGTCCTCGGCGAGGACCGCATCGGACTCGTCGCCGCGATCTCACGTGTGCTCGCTGATGCCGGCGCGAACATCGAAGACATCCGACAGACGATCATCAGCGGAATCTTCTCGATGACGATGCTCATCACGGTCGACGAAGAAGCCACGCACTTTGACGAGCTCCAAGCACGGCTCATCGCGGTAGGCGAGGAGATCGGTGTGCAGGTCACCCTCCAGCGCGAGGACGTCTTCC
>DASSAH010000001.1:0-2014 GCA_035685585.1 Coriobacteriia bacterium | reverse complement strand
GCGGCGCGTTCACCGCTCGCGAGCAGGGTCGGAGAGGTAGTCGTCGAGATCCTGGGGTCGCACGCGCACCGCGCGGCCAATCCGCACCGAACGCAGGTGGCCCAAGTCGATGATCTTCCATGCCATGGACCGGCTCACCGACAGGCGATCGGCGATCTGCTCGATGCGGAGCAGCCGGCCGCTGTCCCTGTCCACCACGTCCACGGGCTTCCCTTGCGTTGACACTTGTGGCATCCTCCGTGTCATCGCGTCCACAGCAACTGCTGCTGACGCCCACGACTACTCTAGAGGCCAACCGTGTCCACTGCAACCGAGAATCTGTCGATGACATCAAGCGTGAGCGACGCGCCTTGAGCCTCCGACCCCGGTTCGCTGGCGAAGGCCGACTCCGGCTACCTGTGAGCGTGCAGGTCTTCTCCCGCGCTGGCGACTTCGCCGCCCGCGGTGACGTCGTCGGGGATCTTGCAGACGCCGGGTATGACCCATTCGATCGAGTGGCGAGCGGGCTGCTCCTGGCCGAGGACTTTGCCCGGGTCGACCTGTCGAACCGGAAGGTGGCGCGGCCCTGGTACCAAGATCACGGCGTACTCGACCTCGCGCATTTCTTCCCGGCGGACACGTTCGACGTGTCGCACGACGTCCGGGAAGACCCACCCTTCCACGACGCCCAGGGCGACGTCCTCCAGCAGCAGGCGAACGTGCGCTGGCACCTTCTCTCACTCGCCCGCCTCAGCGATCATCTGCCGGAAGGTGGGAGACCCCGGTCTGGCTGGGCCCCAGCAGAGGGCTGGGACCCACGTTGGGCACAGCCCGCGCTGCGGGACCCGAGCGGTGGCGCGTTATGGCTCGGCGCGGCCTCGAACTTCGAGGCGCGTATCACGCCGCTGATGCAGCGCTACGAACGCTTCGAGGACGCGCCCGACCGGGGATCACTCCGCGACTACAACCTCGCAGGCGTCAGCGCAAAGCGGTTCACCGAGCAGTGGTGGCCGACCGCGCACGCGGCCTGGCTGCGCATCCTCAGCGAGGACGTCCCTGTCCTGTGGGTGCCAGAGTCCGACTGGGCGTACGAGTGGTCGGAGTACGACATCGAGCTGCCGCCGTCAGGGCGATCACCGACCGGTCGGCTCAGCTCGGACTGGTGGGGACTCGTCGAGCTCGAGCGTCGGCTGCTTACGCCCTACGTCAGAAAGGCTGCGGAATACCAGGTCGAGATCGGGCGCCCCTGGCTGGAGCGAGACCTCACACGCGAGGGTGAGAGTCTCGCGGACCGCTTTCCAGGTCCGCTCACCGTTCACGAACGGCGCTGGTGGAGCTCGCTGCTCGCGCCTGTCTACCTCCAGCTGCTCGAAGGTTTGCGTCGGGTGACGGAGGGCCATCGCGGGGCGGCGTCCTGCCGGGAGTGTGGCCAGCCGTTCCTAACCCTCGACGCGCGGCGTTCCAGCTTCTGCACTGACCGGGAGCGGTATCGGTTCTCGCAGCGCGACAGACGACGCCGGCTCAGTGCCACAGCACACGATTCGGAGATCGACGAGGAGATCGAGCGCATCGAGCAGGAGATCGATGAACGCGCACGGGCGGACCGAGCGATCAGAGCAGACGTGACGAGCCCGGAACCGTGGTTGCCGGAGAAGGTGGTCAAGACGCTGCGGGGTCGCCGAAAATCTTGATGTTCCGCTGCGCACCGCAACCGGGACCGAGGAAGCGGCCAATATCGGCCAGCGTCCGAGCCTACTCCGAGGGAGCGCGATCTGGCTGTGTCACAGACTGCCACGACGCCGTGGTCGCAGCCTCGGTCGACATCGCGCCGGTCACTGGGGCGATCGGCAGCGTCTGCTGACCGAACCAGTAGGGCTCTCGGACTTCGACGCCTTCGTAGTTGCCGAGCGGCCATGGCCCGTCCCAGCGGAGAAGCTCATCGCAGCCGCTCTTGATTGCCGTCGCGAGATGGACGGCGTCGGCGGGCGAGAGGCTGTGCTGCCGTGCTAGTCGCCTCGCCTCCATGGCGAGCAGG